>NZ_NEEY01000052.1 GCF_002252085.1 Aerococcus sp. 1KP-2016 | reverse complement strand
AGAATTTATTGTAAAATTTAGTTGAGTCATTACCTAACCTCCATATATTGTTTTGTGGTAAATACAATTATACAGGAGTCAGGTTAATGGCTCTTTTTCTTTTTACACAATTATATGGACTTAATCTGAATAAGTCACTACCTGATGATCTTGTGACTTATCTGAGTATATAAGTC
This sequence comes from Aerococcus sp. 1KP-2016, assembly GCF_002252085.1. Lineage (GTDB taxonomy): Bacteria > Bacillota > Bacilli > Lactobacillales > Aerococcaceae > Aerococcus. The sequence continues at coordinate 11,739 of NZ_NEEY01000052.1, read as the reverse complement.
ACTACTAGAGCGAGAAAGTGACTTATCGTAACATTAAAAGTCACAGAACCGCCGTTGCCTTCTCTACTGGACCCCCAAAATCCCTCTAAATTCATGAATATTATACTTTTCCTTTACAAGAGGCCTATAGAAATGCTATAATAAAATTTGTCGAAAGACCTTGCGGCAAGGGTAGAGGTGTGAACCGAGTCAGATCGGGAACGAAGCAGCTCTAAGCATTGTCTACTCTGTGCTGTAAGTTAGTATAAATTTAATCGGCTATAAGCCAAAAGCGCTCATCGAAAGATGGGCGCTTTTTTGTGGATATGATGATTATTTGAGATATCTAAAGAGTTTATGGTCAATGGGTTGATGGAATTTTAGATTCATTTGGACGAGGGGTTTTTGTTTTCCGTTACCTACATCTTTGGTCATTTCCTCAATAGTATTAATATCGGGAGTGACTTGGCCGAGATAGTAAAAATCTTTATCATCTCTGGTTTTCTGAACGAACATGTGAAAGTCCCATTCTTCTGGTGTTCGCATCACCTTGATATCTGGTGAATTCATGGTACGACCAACTGTTGAGAACCAGTGCATGGTTGTATTATCGGGAAATGTATCTTCATAGGCAACGACGGCACCGGTGAAATCTTCTCCCTTATCAATCGTAACGAAGATAACAAATATTTTCCGTTCTTTATCTAAAACATAGCCCCCAATATTCTGCGCAACGACTTGTTTGTGCCAATTTAGGAATCGTAAGGCTTCTCGGCGTGAATATTTTTGATAGAGGGTGAGTTGTGTTTGATGGTCATATTGTTCGCTCAGTATTTTCGCAGTCATGAGTAAATCATTCAAGTGAATTTGGAAGGTTTCATTTTTTTGAGCATCCCTAAAACCATCAGAAATTTGAATACCAGAATCAGTTAGGCTAATGATTTTCCCAGCTTCAAACCTATCCTTATCACCACCAGCATAATGGTCGGTCGATAGTATCTTCAGAACTGAAGTGATTGTTTCTTCATCTGCTACATATTGATGTTTCATAAAAAGATTGCGAACCTTGTCAAAAGTCATGGCATCGATATGATGATCGTGTAAATGTTTGATCAAGACTATCTCGTGGACCCGTTTACCAGGAAGTACTTCCTCGGTTAAGAAATTCAGCATCTTGTCTGTTCTTGCTGACCAAGCAATGACCATATCCCCTTGTTTTGCAATGAATTGAGGGTAATTTTTATGTTTTCCGGCAATGATGAGTGGGTCAAAAATTTGGCTCGTTTGAAAATCGACAAGTAAAGGCACGCGATTGAGTCGTTCTTTCAGTTGTACATAGGCATTTTTCAAAACGACGGCAGAATTCATTTTTGCTGTATTAATGGATTTAAAAATCCGCTCTTTGGCTATTTGCTCGAAATTAATAGAGGAGAGGCCTGAGATAAAGGTGGTATCCATCGTATTTCGGCGTAAGTTGTCCTTATTTCGACTCGTATCACCAGAAAGGGCAGCAGGAATCATGTAATTATTATTGTAATTACCGATAAAATCGATGATATTGACAAAATCCTTACTCTCATGTTTGCGCAAGCCACGCCCCATTTGTTGAATAAAAATAATGCTAGATTGGGTTTGGCGGAGCATGACAACCTGATTAATTTCGGGAATATCAATCCCTTCATTGAAGATATCAACAGTAAAAATATAATCTAGCACGCCGTGTTGTAAGCCACGCACTGCATGCTTCCGTACCTCTTGACTGTCACTACCAGAAAGTGCGACCGTCTTGAATCCGCGTTGATTGAACTTTTCTGATAAACTGATTGCTTCATCTCGGCGACTGCAAAAAATAAGTCCTTTGACCTTTTTGTGCGCCAAACCATAGTAGTTCAACCGTTCAATCAAGAAATCTACCCGCTCATCAAGCACTAGTTGTGCTAAATCGCTAGTATCATCGATGATTTCACCATCTTTTTCATAATCGGTTACACCAAAATAATGGAAAGGGGCCAATAAATTCTCTTCAAGTGCATCCTGTAGCCGGATTTCGTAGGCAATATTATAGTCAAATAAGTCATAAATATTATAGCCGTCAGTCCGGTCTGGTGTCGCTGTTAACCCTAGTAAGAAGTCGGGGGTAAAGTAATTCAGAATTCTCTGGTAGGACTCACTTCCGGCTCTATGCACTTCATCAATAATGATATAGTCAAATTCACTCGGATCAAATTGATGTAAATGTCGATCTCTGGTTAGGGTCTGTTGGGTAGCAAATAAGAATTTAGCCTCTGTATCCTTATGATTACCAGTATAGAGGCCAAATTGACTATCATCTTCATTAGCGAAAATCTTTTTAAATGACGCCATTGCGGATGCGAGAATTTGTTCGCGATGAACAACAAATAGCATCCTTTTAGGGGCAAATTGTCGAACATCAAAGGCAGCAAGGTAGGTCTTCCCAGTTCCGGTTGCAGCGATGACTAATCCTTTTGTCTCCCCAGCTGCTCGCAATTCTTGCAGACTATCTAATGCGGGTTGTTGCATCCTGTTTGGTTTAATAAATGCTTCAACGGGGTCTTGCAGTTGGGTAATTTGTTGATAACTTGTTGGTTGATAGGTGCTTCTGTAACGGGCAATCCACTGAGGTGTTAATGGACTCGCGCTAGCCCATTGTTCGTCAAGGTGGTCCTGCATTTGTCGGATAATTTCCCCTTGTTCATAGGAAGTTAGTTTAATATTCCATTCATAGTTGGTTTTTAGCGCATTAATCGTCAGATTAGATGAACCGATAATGAAGGCTTGGTGGCCAGTATGTTCAAATAAGTAGCCTTTGGCATGGAAGGCTTTTTTGTCGGACATACGCACTTCAAGATTTGGAATCCGGAGTAGGGCATCAAAGACATCAGGTTGATTGAAATCTAGGTAGGTTGATGTTAACAGCCGTCCGGAAATCCCTTGGCGATGTAAATCAGCCAGTAAGGTTTTTAGTGTATTCAAGCCGGATTCAGTAATAAACGCCACAGAAAAAGTAAAAGACTGACAATTTTCCAATTCTTCTTGAAGCGTAGTGAGTAAAAATTCCTTCTTTTCTGGTTGATTGATGATTAATTTTGGATCGTATTGAGAACCAAAATGATTATTGTTGATGAATGCGTGTCGTAACGCTTGTACTAGTGGGTCCATATCCTTACACAATCCTTTACTCGAAATGCATGCTTGATAATTTTGCAACGGCTGGTTGGTCCGCCGGTGCCCAATCTAATTTGGTTAACTGGCTTGGTTCTAGCCACTCGATGGCCGCATGTTCCGTCAAAACAGGCGTCATTTCCTGGGCTAGCGGACAAATAATTGTGGTCAAGTGCACTCGGCCAAAATCATATGAATAGCTGGTGGTATCAAAGATATCATTCGTCACTGGGATATCGATGAACAATTCTTCAGTTAGTTCACGATGTAAGGCTTCTTGTGGTGTTTCGCCAGCTTCGATTTTACCGCCAGGAAATTCCCATTTATAAGCCAAGGATTTTTCACCACCACGTTGCGCACATAAAATTTTGCCATCACGAATTAAGATAGCCCCAACTACATATATATCTTTCATCCAAATCACCTTTCACTTGTTATATATAAGATCATTTTAGCGAAAACGCCTGCAATAAGATAGATCCAAAAATGATTTCATCGGCATCTAGGGCGTTTGATTATCTTCCACTGGAAAAATGAGCTACCATTATATTAAGAAAATATATAAAGATGAGGAGTAATACAATGAAAGCATGGTTAGCAAATAACGCAGGTGGACCTGAAGTTTTTGAAATGGTAGAACTAGAAATACCGCAAGCCAAACCTGGGGAAGCCTTGGTAAAGGTGAAGGCGATTGGGATTAACCGCCATGACGTTATGTTTCGAACCAGCGTCAATCCAGAGGCGCCCGTAGCGGACCGAGTACTAGGTATTGAAATCGCCGGGGAGATTGTCCAAATCAACGATCCGGATGGGCAATATGCGGATGTAGTGGTTGGCGACCATGTGGCAGGCATCGTGGTTCATGGCGCCTATGCCGAGTATGCCACCATTCCCTTGAGCCGGATTATCAATTTCCCCAAAGACGTACCTTTCGTAACTGCCGCATCCATTCCCGAGGCTTTTATGACGGCATATCAAACTTTATATTGGATTGGCTTTTTGAAAAAGGGCGAACGCGTGCTCATTCATGCGGCTGGTTCGGGGGTGGGAACTGCCGCAATTCAGTTGGCCCGCCACCTGTCTGACGCCGAAATTATCGCCACTGCTGGCCGTCAAGATAAATTGGATTTGGCGACCAAATTAGGGGCAAACCGCGTGGTCAATTATAAGGAAGAGGATTTTGCCCAAGTGGTGGCGCAAGAGACGAATCAGCAAGGTGTGGATGTGATTTTGGACTTTATTGGCGCATCCTATGCCCATCAAAATAGTCAGGCCATTGGCGTAGACGGACGATGGGTTTTGATTGGTGTGCTTGGGGGAACGAAGGTGCCTGATTTTAATATGGGACAATTGATGTTTAAACGTGTGAAATTGGAGGGTACTTTATTGTCTGCGCGTTCTGATCAATATAAGGCTGATTTAGCGGCTGACTTGCACCGTGATGTTATTCCATTGATAGCAGATGGAACCATTGCTCCGATAATTGATACGACTTTTGATTTCGCGGATTTACCAGATGCGCATCGTCATATGGAAGCCGATAAGAATTTGGGTAAGATTATTGTGACAATTGCAGAATAGTGGTTGACGAATATCTAGGACTTCAAGGTTCTAGGTATTTTTTTGTTTATCGTTTCCTAGGCTTCTTCTCAACCTGTCCTTTCTAAAAAATTAAATTTAAATGAGGATGTATCTTGAAATAAATCCTATATTTGTTACAATGAAACAGTGTGAGTCTCATTGAATTTTAATTTATAACCTACCTTAGAAGGGATGAAGAAAATGGAAGAAGCGAAGAAGCAAGAGATTGCCCAATTTCTATACCAAACGGAGCACGACCGTGTAGCGATTGACAATGTGTCGGAAATTTTTAATGTGCAGTTTACTGAAAGTGAAGCCTATGATATTCAAGATCGGGTGGTGGCATTAAAAAAAGAGACAGATGGTCAACCGGCAGCCTATAAAATTGGCTTGACCTCGCCGGCTAAAATTAAACAATTGAATGTAGATCAACCCGTCTATGGGATTTTGTTTGACTATATGATTTCTTACAATGAGGAGCCATTGTCTTTGCAACGTTTCATCCATCCGCGGGTGGAACCTGAAATTGCGATTGTATTGAAAGAAGATATCTATCAAGAAGATGTGACGTTTGATGAAGTCATGGCTAAAATCGATTGTGTGTATTCATCGGTAGAAATCGTCGATTCACGTTATCACGGTTTCCGTTTTTCACTAGAGGATGTCGTTGCCGATAACACCTCATGCCAAGGGGCTATTTATTCGACACAACATTTTGCGATTGACGATGTGGATATTTTGAATGAACATGCTGAGGTCTATATTAATGACGAAAAAATTGATGAAGGTTATGGCAAAGACGTCGCCCATCATCCAGCAAACGCTGTGGTATTCTTAGCGAATGCCTTATACAAACGTGGTGAGAAATTGCCTGCAGGGGTACCCATCATGACAGGTGGGATGACCAAAGCCAACCCAATTAAGGTCGGTGATAGAGTCAGAATGACATTTACCAACCTAACATCTATAGCGTTTGAGGTAGTTGAATAAGAGGATGGGATAAAAGGCCGCTAAAAAGGCCGCTAAAAAGGCGTACACAATTCTTTTTAAGAGTTGTGTACGCCTTTTACTTTGAAAAAATTCTTATACATTTTGATTGAAATATATCATGGGAATAGGTTAAAAGACTGAAGGGGTAGTTGCTTAGCCATGAAAGAGGATGAAATCGAAACCTTGGCTCGATTTCAAATTGAAAGACCTTGGCTTTCAATGGTCCCACGGCTTACAAGGGACGTACATTGTAAGGACGAAAAATCTATGATTTTAATCCTATGTCCCAGCTTCTTTATAGTTCTTCTAATGCGATGATGGTTTCTTCCCAGGCCTCCATTAGCCTTTCTTGTTCAGCTTGTTTTGCTTGTAGGGTTTCGTTTAAATCATTCAATTTGGTAAAGTCGTCGAGGTATTCGGGTTTGGTCATTTCAATTTGAATGGCTTCGATGTCGGCTTCAATTGTGGCTAAGTCGTCTTCGTATTGATTCAACTGACGTTCCAATTTGCGTTGTTCACGCTGTTTGTCTTTGGACATTTGGAAGGCCTGTTTCTTGTCTGAAGGGGCTGCCGTGTTGTCGTTTGATGGTTTTGCTTGGTTAGAGGCGTTTTCTGCTTCTAATAGGGCTAGTCGTTCGGCTTCGGCCTCTTTTTTCGCAATATAATAGTCGTAATCGCCTAGGTATAATGTTGAACCTTCGGCGCTGATTTCAAGGACGGAAGTAGCGACACGGTTGATAAAATAGCGGTCGTGGCTTACGAAGAGTAGGCTACCATCGTATTCGATCAGGGCATTTTCCAGGACCTCTTTGGAATCGATGTCCAAGTGGTTGGTTGGCTCATCGAGAATCAAGAAGTTATCGTGTTCAAGGGCCAATTTGGCTAATTCCAAGCGGGCTTTCTCCCCACCTGATAGGGAGTTGACGATTTTGTTGACGTCGTTTCCTGTGAAGAGGAAGGAACCCAAGATTGTCCGGATATCGCGTTCCATCATGGTAGGATGTTCGTCCCATAATTCATGCAAGACGTCTTTACGGGAGTTCAAGTTGCCCAACTCTTGGTCATAGTAACCGATTTGTAGGTGAGCACCGTAATGTATAGTCCCTTTAATAGCAGGGATTTGTTTGATAATCGTCTTCAATAGGGTTGATTTCCCCACACCGTTAGGGCCAACAATGGCGATGGCTTCCTGTTTACGCATTTGGAAGGAAATTGGTTCGGATAAGATTTTATCTGGCGAGTAACCGACAGCTAGTTGGTTGGTTTGGAGTACGTCGTTACCAGATTCTTCTGCGACCGAGAATTGAATGCGGGCAGATTTTTCATCTTGTAATGGTTTTTTGATCTTATCCATTTTTTCCAATTGTTTACGGCGAGATTGCGCCATCTTAGTTGTAGAAGCACGTACAAGGTTGCGCGCTACATAGTCTTCTAGCTTGGCAATTTCTTCTTGTTGTTTCTCGTAAGCCTTCATCTGTAAGGTTAAACGCTGTGTTCGCTCAGATAGATAGAATGAATAATTTCCCTTATAATAGTCGATTCCTTGGTGAGCCATTTCGTAGGTTTCGTTGGTCACGGCATCTAGAAAATAACGGTCATGGCTGACAATCAGTAAGGCACCTGGATATTTTGGCAAATAGCTTTCAAGCCAAGTTAGGGTATCAATATCCAAATGGTTGGTTGGTTCATCGAGAATAAGTAGATCGCGTTTCTCCAACAAAATTTTGGCTAGGGCTAAACGGGTTCGTTGCCCTCCAGATAGGGTGGAAATTTTGCGGTCATAATCTTCGTCAAAAAATTGGAAACCGTGTAGCACCATACGGATTTCTGATTCATAGCCATACGCATTGAACCGAATCAAGTCCTCTTGCAGCTGATCGTAGCGGTTCAGGGCAGATTGATATGCCTCAGGGTCTTGCATGAGCTTTTCGTCAGCAAGTGCCGCTGCCGCTTCTTCAGACTCTTTTAGCATTTTGATGACCGGCTCAAAAACAGAGACCATTTCTTCATAAATGGTACGGTATCCGGATACGGCAGTATGTTGGTCCATATAAGCGATGGTTGTGCCTTTGGTTAACGAAATTTGACCATCATCAGGTTCCTCGATGTTGGCAAGCATTTTTAATAGGGTAGATTTACCCGCACCATTACGGCCAACGAGGGCGATGCGGCTGTTGTGTTGGATAGTCATTTGAACATTTTCAAAAATGACTTCGACGCCGTAGCGTCTGGCTAAGTTAGCACCTTGTAATATGATCATAATTGGCATGATCCTTTCTTCAGTATTCATAACTATTCTACCACATAGAATGACATGTCAATTATGGAAACTTTTTACAAAATATTGCAAATGTTGGCTATATAAAAAATAGTTAGTGTTATTTGCTTGTGTTCATTTCACAAACTTGCTATACTAAGTGAGAAAAAAATTTCGAATTAGAAAAGAGGATTGGACATGCGTAAAATACCCAAAGCAACCGCTAAGCGATTGCCACTGTATCATGCTACCTGCGCGTATTCAAAAATATGGGCAAAACACGGGTTTCATCAACAGAGTTGAGTGAAGCTGTTAAAGTTGAAAGTGCAACGATTCGTCGTGATTTCTCATATTTTGGTGCCTTAGGGAAACGCGGTTACGGTTATGATATCGATGCCTTGCTTGAATTTTTCGGTAAAACACTGAGTCAAGATCGCTTAACCACAGTAGCTTTAATCGGTGTTGGTAATTTAGGAAATGCCTTATTAAACTACAACTTTAAAAAATCGAATAATATCCGTATTGGTGCGGCTTTTGATGTCAATGAAGAGATCATTGGTACTGTACATAATGGCGTACCTGTATACGATATGAAAGATTTAACGGAGCAATTGACTTTAATGGATATTGAGGTCGTGATTTTATCAGTACCGGATGCTGTTGCGCAAACAGTGATCCCATCCTTAGATGACGCCAATATCAAAGGGATTTTGAACTTCACACCTGTTCGTTTAGATGTACCTGATCACATTCGTGTACAAGACGTTGATTTTACCAATGAATTACAAACATTAATTTACTTTATTTCAACAAATTCATAATCAAATTAGAGGGTGGGGCTAGTGTGCCTCATCCTTTTTATTTGCATGAGGGTAAAATATGCCATGCCTTTAGATAAGTAAGGACAAATTTGTTCATTTATACGCATAGTTTGTGAAAATGGACAAAGTGTTTGTATTATTTTTTGCAAATTTCAGCAAAAAATGACGAGAATTGCAAGGTTTTTCATATTTAGGAAGATTTTCATCAAGTCTGGCTAACGCTTACCAAAGGTAGCAATTAGGCCAAAGGTATCCAGAAACCAGATATGACATGCGCAAAGCATGAAAATGGCATAAAAAAAAGAGCCCCAGTTTTGACATTTATAGTCGAAAACATAGGTAGCTCATTAATTTCTTACTTTTTAATGCGCTTAATGTAACGTAAAACGTTGATGGTTTTAATAAAATCAACGATTTCGTAGGCTGCAACGGCGATAGTTAAGTATACGGTCCAATCCCAACCATTTGCGCGAACGCTATCGACGGCATAGGTCATGGCAACGAAAATAAATAATACTTTGAATAATAGTAAAAATAATACAGGTGATTTTAACATAAGTATAACGACAATCCTCTCTGTGGCATTGCACCATTTGTTGTTGTAAATGGTCAATCTATTATTTCTATAAATTACATGATATAGCGCATAAAATCAAGGTTTTTGACCTTTCATCAAAAATTGGTCAAAAAAAGTCAATCTTTTACTTGCAATTCGGATTTGAATGTTTTAATATTATAGATGTAGTTAGCAGTCGATGAGTTTGAGTGCTAACAATGTAAATCACAGGGGCGTAAAAGCCTCTAAAGTAGTGGCATTTTTATCATATGGAGGGACCAAAAATGATTAAACCGTTAAACGGACGTGCAGTAATTCAAGTTGAAGAAGCAAAGGAACAAACAGTTTCAGGTATCGTTTTACCGTCAGCTGCTAAAGAAAAACAACAAGTAGGTGTTGTAAAAGCAACTGCTGAAAATACGGAAGATTTCACTTCTCAATTAAAAGAAGGTGACCGTGTATTATTTGAAAAATACGCTGGATCTACTTTTGAATTAGATGGCGAAGAATTTTTAATCATCAGTGAAAGCGACATTATCGCAATCGTTGATTAGTCAGTTTCATATAGTAAATAACAATTAGATAGAGATTTATGAGGTGAATAAATAATGGCAAAAGATATTAAATTTTCAGAAGACGCACGCCAAGCTATGGTTCGCGGTATTGATAAATTAGCAGATACAGTTAAAGTAACACTTGGCCCTAAAGGTCGTAACGTGGTATTGGAACAAAGCTATGGTTCACCATTAATTACAAATGACGGTGTTACAATTGCTAAAGAAATCGAATTAGAAGACCGTTTCGAAAACATGGGTGCAAAATTAGTAGCAGAAGTTGCTTCTAAGACAAATGACATCGCTGGTGATGGTACAACTACTGCAACTGTATTGACACAATCAATCGTTACAGAAGGTATGAAAAACGTTACTGCTGGTGCTAACCCTGTAGGTATCCGTCGCGGTATTGATAAAGCCGTTCGTGCTGCATCTGACCGTTTAGCTGAAATCTCAGTACCTGTTGATTCTAAAGGTGCTATCGCAAACGTTGCATCTATTTCATCTGGTGACGCAGAAACTGGTGAATTGATTGCTGAAGCAATGGAAAAAGTTGGTCAAGATGGTGTAATCACTATTGAAGAATCTCAATCAATTGACACTTCATTAGACGTTGTAGAAGGTATGCAATTTGACCGTGGTTACCTATCTCAATACATGGTAACTGACAATGATAAGATGGAAGCTGTTCTAGAAAATCCATATATTTTATTAACTGATAAGAAAATTTCTAATATCCAAGACATCTTACCAGTCTTAGAACAAGTGGTTCAAGAAGGTCGTGCCTTGTTATTAGTTGCGGATGATATCGATGGTGAAGCATTACCAACATTAGTATTGAACAAAATCCGTGGTACGTTCAACGTTGTTGGTGTAAAAGCACCTGCATTTGGTGACCGTCGTAAAGCAATGTTAGAAGACTTATCTATTTTAACAGGTGCACAAGTAATCACTGAAGACTTGGGTCTTGAATTGAAAGATGCAACGATTGAACAATTAGGTTCTGCTAACCGTGTTGTTGTCACAAAAGACGATACAACAATCGTTGAAGGTGCTGGTAACAAAGAACAATTAGCACAACGCGTGGCTCAAATCCGTAAACAAATCGAAGAAACAACTTCAGATTACGACCGTGAAAAATTACAAGAACGCTTAGCTAAATTAGCTGGTGGTGTTGCTGTTATCCGTGTTGGTGCTGCAACTGAATCTGAATTAAAAGAACGTAAATTACGTATTGAAGATGCATTGAACGCTACTCGCGCTGCCGTTGAGCAAGGTATCGTAGCTGGTGGTGGTACTGCATTTGTGAACACTAAAGCTGCCGTTGCTGAATTAGCTGAAATCTTAGCTGGCGACGAACAAACTGGTGCACAAATCGTATTACGTGCTTTAGAAGCACCTGTACGTCAAATCGCTGAAAATGCTGGTTTAGAAGGTTCTGTAATTGTTGAAAAACTAAAAGAACAAGAAAACGGCATTGGATTCAACGCTGCAACAAACGAATGGGTAAACATGATCGAAGCTGGTATCGTTGACCCTACTAAAGTTTCTCGTTCAGCATTACAAAACGCTGGTTCAGTAGCAGGTTTAATCTTGTCAACTGAAGCTGCCGTAGCTGACCATCCAGAAGCACAACCTGCAATGCCACAAATGGATCTAAACGCAGGCATGTATTAATAACAGAGTGCGACAAGAACCGTTCAGCCCTCAACCAGTGGAAGATTAGCGCCCGTGATGACGGTAGTCATCGCCAGCTAATCTGAAGTGGGCAGAGGGTTGGTTCTTGGAACACGTTTTGATAGAGTGCGACAAGAACCG
>NZ_NEEY01000051.1 GCF_002252085.1 Aerococcus sp. 1KP-2016 | reverse complement strand
ATATTCATAAAATAATCTCATTTCTTATACAATAGCCATTTATTCGAGAGAAAAAAAAAAAATTATCGAATGGCAGGTTCATTCGATAATCGTAGTTATCTCACCAGAATAAGACAACCTGTCCCATAGGCTTCTACAGGACGATACCCCTCAAAACGAAAGCCGAAAGGTAAAAAAATGCAGTATAAAAGTCGCAAACAACTTTCATACTGCATTTTCCGAGTGCAAGCGGCAACATCCCCTCAGGACTTTGCCGTGCCTCTGTTATTTAAGCATTATTTGATGACCACACCAGTTTCAATGTCGAAGAAATATGCTTTATTCATGTTGAAGGCCACTTGAAGGGTAGAGCCAACTTCATGGTAATCACGCGCATCAACAACTGCTACAAACTCTTGGCCATTGACGTCAAGGTATAGAATAGACGTTGCACCTGTTAACTCAGAAACCGTAATTACAGGTTCAACCACATTTGAAGGGTTCGCATCCAAAGCTAATTGCTCAGATTGCAAGTCTTCCGGACGGATACCAAATGTAATACGTTTACCATCATAGCCGCGTTCATCCATGATGCGACGCGCTGGTAACGTGACTTCTAGTTTTAAGCCGCCATCTAAATGTACGAATCCATCTTGATACAATACATCCACCAAATTCATGGCAGGTGAACCCATAAAGGTCGCCACAAAGGCATTTGCTGGATTGTTATACACTTCAAGCGGTGTACCCACTTGTTGGATTTCACCAGCATTCATAATAACAATACGATCAGCCAAAGTCATCGCTTCCGTTTGATCATGGGTTACATAGATAATGGTCGTATTCAAACGTTTATGTAACTTGGCAATTTCAGAACGCATGTGGACACGCAATTTCGCATCCAAGTTAGACAAAGGTTCATCCATCAAGAAAGCTTTCGGTTGACGAACAACCGCACGCCCCAAGGCCACACGTTGACGTTGCCCACCAGACAAAGCAGCCGGTTTACGTTCCAATAAATCCGTAATCTGCAACAATTCTGCCGCATCTTGCACACGACTATTAATCTCAGCCTTATCCACCTTACGCAATTTCAGACCAAAAGCCATATTCTCAGCCACCGTCATATGTGGATACAAGGCATAGTTTTGGAACACCATGGCAATATCACGCGTCTTAGGCGCCATATCATTTACCACTTGCCCATCAATAATCAAATCCCCCTGCGTAATATCCTCAAGCCCCGCAATCATACGCAGCGTCGTAGACTTACCACACCCCGAAGGACCAACGAACACAATAAACTCATTATCCGCAATATCCAGATTAAAATCCGTCACCGAATACTTATCCGCATTATCGTACTTTTTATAAATATGATTTAATTTAATTTCAGCCACAAGGCATTCTCCTATCTTCAAAAATGCACATTTTCATCATTCTAGTCAAACATGTTACAAGGCAAACAATACCATCAAGTTAAGTCCTCACACTCACCAACCACTAGAGCCTAAGCCTCGAGTAAGCGGTATTCATCCAGCCTACCATCACGAAAACGCGTCTTCCACATGACAAGCAATAGCATGAATACTAAACCTGCCGTTTGTACAGTGGCCATCATGGCTACATCAAATTGATACAGACCATACACCATGGCAATCACTGTTGGTAGTGTCATCGCATTTAAAATCAGGTTGACTGATTCTTTAAACGTTTCAATTGACGTTAGCGGGCTTCCCTTGGTCATGTAGAACATGAGAGCCGCAACGCCAACCAAGAATAGGGACATGGCCAATAGAATGGCACTAATAACGGTTGAGAAAATCAAGACCACTAGCACGCGGTTTTGATCTAGCCATTCTTGGCTCAAACTGGCTTGAATGCCGGTTGCATCCAGCCCGCTTAAATCAAAGTCCTTGGTATAAAGGACGGTAGCGGTTGGTGCGCCCGGTTCCACCAGCATATATTGGTTTTCCTGGAAGACAAGGGCTGTTTCGCCACTTGCTAGTATTTTTGCTACATCATCATCAGAAGCGCCGATGGCTACTAGGCCTTGGTCGCTTTCGATGGTTTGTGGGCTATCTACCAACATTTCGCCGTCGGCATATCTAAGCTGTGCCAAGTTTTCCGCCACGTTTTGGTCTACCAAGTGCATGGACTGTGGGTAGTAATCGGTGACTGGAAAGTTGGTCATATTGGCGTAATTAATGGTCACGGGAATGGTCATCAAACCATTCAGGAATAAGACCACAATTAGCATTTGCCACCATTTCAGTTCGTGACGATTGCCCCATATTTTGCTTGGTGTCCATATACTTTTGAAGTAATTGACGGGAAATAAATCTCTTAGCACATATATCGCCTATCTTTCTATTACATGTTTGTTGTCAGTTATTTGCCTAACCTTTCGTACCACCAGCGGTCAAACCAGATACAAAGTTCTTTTGTAAGTAGAAGAACATGATAGAGATTGGTAAGGCAATTAGGATTGCCCCCGCCGCGAATAGGGTTACCCGTTGTTCACGAGTTGGTGATGAATTGTTGTAAACCAATGGCTACCGTGTAGTTTTCTGGTGAACGCAAGATAAATCTCGCTAGCATGTATTCACCAAATGGTGTCATGAATGCCCATAAAGCTTGTACCGCGATCATTGGTCTTACTAATGGTAGAACGATTTGGGCGAAGGTTCTTAAATGTCCTGCACCGTCTAGTTTTGCCGATTCATCTAAGTCGATTGGCACGGTATCAAAGTACCCCTTCATCAACCAAGAGTTCATTGGAATCGAACCACCAACATAGGCGAAGATTAGGAACCATAACTTGTCCAAACCGCCTACTTGCAAGGCCATAACGTAGAAGGCTGTTAAGGCTGCCGTTGTTGGTACCATTTGTACAATGATAAAGAATTTAAGTGATTGTTTACGTCCAGCAAAGCGGTAACGTGAGTAGGCATACCCAGCAAGGGTGATAATCGTTACCTGAAGTGCCATAGTAATTACCGCTACAATCAAGGTATTTAGATACCATTGACCATATTGGGTTTCCGTAAAGAGTCGTGTAAAGTTATTTAAGGTAAATGGCCCTGTAAAGTCTAAATCGAAGGCAATCAAGTTACCGCCTTTAAATGCGGATGTAACCGTAATAAGTAATGGATAGATAATTACGATACACATAAATACCAAGAATGCATAGGTGAAGAATTTAGACCAGAAGCGGCCGTGTTTTTTCGTTCTGCGTGCTTTTTGCTCAGCCATGATTTAGTCCTCCATTTCAAAAGCGTTGGTTGATTTAAAGATGATCAATGAAATCACGATAACAATCGCTGAAATGATAATGGTAATCGCTGAAGAAACATTATATTGTGGTGATTGTCCGGTCGTCAGTTTGTAGACCCATGAAATCAAGATATCCGTTGTACCGGCATTATTCCCAACTGATCCAGGACCACCTTCGTTGAATAAGTAAATCATCGTGAAGTTGTTGAAGTTCCCTGTATATTGGGTAATTAATACGGGTGCCGCCACTGATAAGATGTGCGGGAAGGTAATGAAACGGAATTTCTGTAATGGTGAAGCCCCATCAATTGACGCTGCTTCATACCATTCACCAGGAATAGATTGAAGAATAGATGTTGTCAACACGTAAATGTATGGGAAACCTAACCATCCTTGAATTGAAATCAACGCCACTTTGGTCCAGAAAGGTTCTGTCTTCCAAGCTAGTGCTGGAATATCAAAGAATGGAATTAAGTTATTGATAAAAGGAATGACTTGCGAGTTGATTGCACCCGCAGATGGGTTAAACATATTTGAGAATGTTAGGATGGAAATGAAGGCTGGTACCGCCCAAGGTAATAGTAAAACTACCCCGAAGAAGCGTCTAAATTTGATAAATGGTTGATTCATCAAAATCGCTAGGAAGATACCCAAACCTACTTGCAAGGTTGTTGCACATAGGGTCCAAATGACCGTCCATGAGAATACCGCCCCAAAGGTTTCACGGTATGTTGATAAGGTAAAGATTGAACTGAATGTTTCCAATCCTGTCCAGTCAATTAATTTAGCTGGTGGGATATGTTGGAAATCATAGTTGGTAAACACGATTAAAATCGTAACAACTACCGGGAACACAATGGCAAACAACATCAAAATATATGCCGGTACCGTTAAAATATAAGGGAAACCTGTCTCATATAAGTTGTTCAAAATGGCCTTTGGTGTCCGGTTCACTTTATCTGGGTTAATGGCATTGATTTTCGCTATATTGTAGGCATCCCACATTTGGACGCCATAGAAAATCAAGAAAATAACCGTAATTAATAATTCGAGCACCCCTTCAATTAAGAGGAATAGTGAGTGATCTTCACGCGGTGTTGAACCTAGGGTGAATAACCCGTTAAAGGCATCAAAACCAAAGCTAAACAGATGGAAAACATATAAAGCAAAGATAATTAGGAAGATAATCCCTTTGAATGCTTGCTTATTATAGAACTGACCCCCACCAGGAATGATGGAAGCAAGTGCTGCCGTCCTCATTTGTTTCTTTTGTTCAGATGTGAAGTGCACTTTTTTTCTTTCATTTGCAGTCTTCGCCACTGCAATCAACTCCTTCACTAAAAACAATTCTGTTACGTCTCTTCGACACTATTTGACTGATAATCGTTATATAAAATAGCAAAGGATGGTTAGCGATGATTACTAAACCATTTGCTAAACCATCCTCTAATTGTCAAAGAATGTCTATCTTAGTATTTTTGAGCAATGTTATCTTGGATAACTTTCACAGCATCATCAGCAGATTGTTGTGCTGATTTGTTACCAGATACTGCATCGAACATCATTGTTTCAGCACCCGTCCAAACTTCAGCCATTTCTGGAATGTTTGGCATTGGTACAGCGTTGTTGTATTGTTCGATAACGGCAATTGCTAATTCATTTTCGCCAGCATCTACGATTGCTTGACGTGCTTGTTGGTTAGCAGGTACTTCAGAGTTAAATTCGTGTAAAGCTGTTTGGTTTTCTTCAGTTGTTACATATTCAACCCATTGTTGCGCTGCTTCAGCATTTTCAGTATATCCTGAAATGATCCAACCTTTACCACCACCGAATGGTTGGTAAGATTCGCCATTTGGTAATTCAGGCATTGGTGCAATACCGTAGTTTACGCCACCTTCATCATAAGAAGCTGCTGACCAAGGTCCACCGATGATTGCCGCAGCGTCACCAGCGATGAATGTTTCATCTACAAAGCTACCTGCTGAAGTTGTATCTAACATACCTTCTGGCCATTTTTCGTACCAAGTTTTCGCGTATTCGATACCTTCAACAGCACCTTCATTGTTTAAACCAATGTCAGCTGTGTCAGTACCCTCAGAACCGAAGATGTATCCGCCGTAACCAGAAATCAAACCGTAAGCTGAGTAGAAGTCAACCCAGTTTGCTAGGAAAGCAGTGTTCTTACCTTCTTCAGTTTCATAGTCATAAGCTGAATCTTCAGATAAAGCTTCTAATTCTGCGAAAGTAGTTGGCGCTGCATCGATTAAGTCTTTATTGTAGTAAAGTACTAATGATTCAACTACGAATGGCATACCGTACACTTCGTCGTTTGCCGTAACTTGTTGTTTATCAGTGTCATCATAACGGTCATCTTCAGGTAAAGTAACCGGTGTTAAGTGACCTTGGATACCTAAGTTACCAATACGGTCATAAGGTGCAATCGTAACGTCTGGTGCGATACCAGCAGGACCATCTAATGATAAGGCATCTAAAGTTTCGAACATTTCACGTTCAACCACTTCAACATCGATACCTGTTTCTTCCTCAAAAGCAGGTGCAATTTCATTTACGTAATCTACGTAGTCAGGACCTACAGAAACTTGTAAAGTTCCGCCTTCAGCTGGTTCGCTTGAAGCAGATGAACTTGCTGTATCTTCGCCACCGTTACCACAAGCTGCAAGCACTAAAGCTGCTGAAGCAGTAACTAAACCAAACGCGGCTTTTTTCCACTGCAATTTACTCATTTATATCTTCCTCCTAAAATTTAAATACCCGATTATTGCAATCGCTTACAGTATTATTACATATAAACTTAGGTTTTGCAACCGTTTTCGTAAATATTTTTACTAGCCAATAATTGTATCTAAAATTTGCAAACATGCAAACCGCTTAGGCTCGCCTGTCTATACAAATTGCCCATCCACCAGGCGCCACCGTAAGTCGATTTTCCTCAAAATTTGCAAGATTTGACGATACAATATTTATACTTTCATCAAATTGTTCCGCGATTATTTCTGACCCTTGGTTGAAAATGGCTAACATACGCCAATCTTGATCAATTTTTTCAAACGACAGCACCCGATGATTCGCAACATCCGCGAGGTCATCCAACCGCCAGTGAAATTCGCCATACGTAATCAAATCACTGTATTGCTTACGTAATTGAATCAAATCCTTGGTAAAGGCTAGCATATCTTTGTCTTGGGCAGCTTCATCCCAAATCATGACACGCCGGCAATCTGGATCATGCCCGCCATCTAGGCCAACCTCGGTACCGTAATAGATGCACGGCGTTCCTTCAAGCATCATCATAAAGGTGAGCGCTGCCTTCACCTTTTGTTTATCCCCTTTCGCACGATGCAAGACCCTATCCGTATCATGCGAATCCAGCAAATTAAACTGCACTTGGTTGACTTGATCCCGGTAAAGCATGCGTTGACGGGTCATAGAAGCCCGCATACGCCCACTTGATAAGGGTCGTTCATCAATCGGATTCCCAAAGAAGAAATCTTTAATCTGGTCGGTCATGGCATAATTCATAACGGCATGGAACTCATCGCCTTCGAGAAATTTCTGACTGGAATGCCAAATTTCGCCAATAATATAGAAATCTTCCTTTAACCCCGTACAGGCACGGAAAAAGTCCTTCCAAAACTGGTGGTCCACTTCATTCGCTACATCCAATCGCCAACCATCAATATCAAAGGCTTCGATATAATGTGTCGCTACCTTTAATAAGTAGTCATGAACTTCCGGATTGGCCGTATTGAATTTGGGCATGTGGGGCTCAAAGGCGAAGGCATGATAGGTCAAACCTTGCCGCGCAGCTGTTAAGGCATCCGGGTCGGTATAATTGACTGGTTCAAATGGCTGCACGGGAAATTTTCGAATATGAAACCAATCGCGATAAATTGAATCTTCTTGATTTGCCAAAACATCCTGCCATTGCGGTGCGTAGTAGCCAATATGGTTGAAGACCGCATCTAGCATGACCTTCATCCCTCGTTCATGGGCTTGGTCCACTAAATTTTTCAAAATCGTTGCATTCCCAAAAGCTGGATCGATAGTCATATAATCTGTCGTATCATATTTATGGTTGGTATGCGCTTTAAAAATCGGCGTTAAATAGAGACCTGTAATGCCCAAATCTTGCAGATAATCTAAATGATCAATGATGCCTTGTAAATCGCCGCCATAAAAGGCATCATGCCCTGGGTGATCCTCATGATCCCAGGCTAAGACCCCTTCAGGATCATTGGCCGGATTTCCATTAGCAAAACGCTCTGGGAAAATTTGGTACCAGACGGTATGTTTCACCCATTCCGGCGTCTTCATCATGTCTCGTTCATGGAAATAGGGTAAACGGAAATAGGCATTGACCTGTTCCAACATGACCAAGTCATCCCCATGATATACCCCACGGTCACAGTAAAAGACATCCTCGCCATCATGACCGTAAACCTTAAACCCATAGGCCAAGCGTCTGGTTGGAATCGTTACAGATGCCTGCCAAAAATCATGGGTTTCTGTTGCCCCAACTTTCGTCATTGGGATACCCGATTGGTACCACTTTCCTTCATGGTGGAGGTAGACATCCCCCGCTAATACATCAACTGCCTTTACATCATCTTTCTTGGTTTGTAGGCGAATATGGGCAATTTCGTCTGAGTATAGATAGGCAAACTCGCTTTCTGGGCGATGGTATAGTGCCGCTTTGTCCAAATTCTTGTCCCCCTTTTCTCACTTACACGTGTGCACGAGTGCACGTGGTCATTTTTACTTGTAGTGCTCTCGTCTCTCTTAGCATCCTTTTGCAATAGCTCTGAGCTGACATTAGTCCTTGCATAGACATGACCTGAATTGTTTTGTGTTTTAGTAAGCGTTTACAATAATCCCTCAAAAAATAGCTAATGGAAGGTGCACAAGAAGCGACACCCCCATTAACTAATTTCTTTTATATCAATAGCTTTTAACTGTGTGCTGTTGCAACACTTTGACCGCCATCTTTGTGGTCGGTTGCTGTTACATCTAGGCTAGCCAATTTGTCAGAGTTTGTAATCACGACAACGACTGTCTTTTCTTTGCCTGCATTTTCAATCGCAGCTAAATCAATTCGCCCGATTTCTTGACCAGCAGTTACTTCTTGATCAACTTCAATCGTTAAACCAAAGACTTTCGCTTGCATTGTATTCGTGCCTAAGCCCATATGTAATAATACTTCTAATCCATCTTTCGTTTCAATACCCACTGCATGATGGCTTGGGAAAATAGAAACCACCTTACCAGATACAGGTGCGTAAACTGGTGCAAAAACTGCATCTGCTAAAGGTTCAATGGCATAACCATCACCCATCATTTTTTCGGAGAAGACGGGGTCATTGACACTAGAAATGGCTAACAATTGCCCTTCAACTGGCGCCTTCATGTCCGTTGTAACACCCTTAAAAGTAATTTCTTCTGTTGATGCTGTTTCGCTTGCACTTGCATCTTGATGGGTTAACTTGCTTGATGGTGCTGGAATTGCAGCCCCATTGTCCAACAAGTCGTTAATATCAGATTTCAAAATATCTGATTTTGGCCCGTAGACTGCCTGAACCCCTGTACCGCGAACCATTAAGCCCATGGCACCTGCAGCTTTCCATGCATCTTCTGCCCCAACTAAGTTGGTATCCTTAACCGTTACACGTAAACGTGTCATACATGCATCGACGTAATCGATGTTATCAGGTCCACCTAATAGGTAGATCACATCTGCTACTTGTTGGTCATTTTCAGAACCAGCTACGGCAGTTCCTTGTTCACTCGAAGCTGTCGTTTCATCTTTATTAATTAAACCTTCTTCGTAGTTGCCTAAACGACCTGGTGTTGCATAGTGGAATTTTTGAATCATAAAGTTTGCCACGAAGTATGTGAATACCCCAAATGCAAGTGACACTAATAAGTAGTTGATTACATCGCCCATTAAACCAGCTTGAGACGCTAATGGAATACGTGTAAGGAACTCAATCATACCGAATGAATGCACACGCAAATTGATGATATCAGCCATAGCGAAAGCTAAACCTTGGATGACTGCATATAACGCATATAGTGGCATTGCGATAAACATAAACATATATTCAAGTGGTTCTGTAACCCCTGTTAGGAATACAGCCGCTGCTGCCGAAATGAACATTGATTTGTATTTATCTTTCTTGTCTTGGTCAACATTACGATACATTGCGTAAGTAAGACCCATCAAAATACCAGAAGAACCAATCATTTGTCCCACTTTGAAACGTGCAGGTACCCAGTTTTCCATAACGAATTGGTATCCTTGTGTGTCACCAGCTTTGCTGAAGTTAGCCAAGTCGGTAGCCCATGCTAACCAAAGTGGGTCTTGACCCACAACTTGTGCCCCTGCTTGTGCACCCGTAAGGATTTCATAAGTACCACCAAGTTCCGTATAGTTCATTGGAATAGTTAACATATGGTGTAAACCAAATGGTAATAATAGACGTTCTAAGGTACCGAAGATAAATGGTGCAATTACTGGTGCTGTGTCTTGAGAAGTAGCAATCCATTGACCAAAGTTATTAATACCTGTTTGGATAACTGGCCATACAACTGATAAACCTAAAGCTGTCACTAAAGACCATGCAATTACCACAAATGGTACGAAACGTTTTCCGTTGAAGAAAGATAATACTTCCGGTAAACGACGGTAGTTGTAGTATTTATTGTAGGCAGATGCCCCAATAAAACCAGCGATAATCCCTACGAATACCCCCATATTTAAGGCTGGTGCTTCTAATACACTCGTAAAGTAACCTGCAACTGGAATGGTTTGCCCAAATACCGTATGCGTAACAGCGGCTGGATCTGCCAACATGTCTGAAGAAACCCCGAATAAAGCACCCGTAATACGGTTTAATAATACGAATGACACGGCTGCCGCAAAGGCACCACCTGCACGATCCTTAGCCCAAGAACCACCGATTGCAATCGCAAATAATAAATGTAAATTCCCAATAATTGCCCAACCGATAGATTCTAACACAGCCCCCGTTGTTACTAGCAAGGCAGTATCCGCCCCAAACAAGGCAACTGCCTTCCCAACTGAGATCATCAATCCTGCTGCTGGCATAACCGCGATAACAACCATTAAGGCCTTACCGAACTGTTGCCAGAATTCGAACGTAAATAGTCTTTTCATAAATTCTCCCCTTTTCTTAACACCATTTGATAACGGTTTCATAACACATCTCAGATTATAGCGGAAAACTTGCGATTGCGCAACCGCTTGCATGAATATTTTATTACTTTTTTCAAAAATAATAGTTCCATGCAATATGAAAAGCCTATTTATCCCGTTTTATGCCAAGAAAAAAGAGGCCTTTCAGCCTCTTTCCAACTACTATTATGCTTTTGTTTCTACGAATACACCTGAATGATCCGAAACCGTTTGCTGACGTTCACCGTCATACACGACTTCAGAACGTTTCACTGCCACATCATCCGGCACAAAAATGTAATCTATACGGATTTGTTCTTTCAAGCCTTTCCAACCAGCAATCTCCTTCAAGACAGTGGATTCACCAACAGTCTCTTCCGCAATTGGGTAGGCGTCTTGGATTGGTAAATCCGTTCCCACCATATAATCATAGCCTTCAGAATTTGCCGGATTATTAAAGTCACCCATGAAATAGATGGGTAGATTCGTGCGTAGCAAGTATTTTTCAGCTTGTTGCCATTCATAATGGAACTCAGTGTTATTTTCCCCATGCCACCAAGAGAAATGCCCAGAAACGGCCATGAAGGTATAGCCCTTGTCATCGGTAATCTTTGCTGTAATGATACGGCGTGTCTTATAGTTTAAAATGTTGTGGCTTTCCGACATATTGAAAGAAGTGGCATTCTCAATTGGGTATTTTGATAAGATGCTACGCCCTCTTGCTTAATATCACCTGCAATATGCGTCATTGTCCAAGCCCAGTAATAGGTTTTACCAAGTTCAGCCAATGTATTCACCAAACGCAAAGCAAAATTATTCTTCTTAATATTCACCTGACCGTCAGTTCGTATAAAATTCGGCAAATTTTCGGGTTTCACTTGCTTGCCAACAATATTTTGATTTACCTCTTGTAAGGCAACAACGTCCACATCCCAGTCAGCAATCGATTGCGCAATGTAGGCCAACTTCTGATCTTGATTCTCTTCACCATAAGAATGGGTATTTAACGTTAACAGTTTCAAATCGCTACTCCTTATCCAATAAAAGTGTTCTGTTGTATAAATCTTCCTCAACATCACTCTATAATATTTAGACGGAATAGTAAACTTAAAACGGCAATTTTATGCAAGTCTTTTCGTAATGTATCCTGAAAAAAGCTACTTTCCCCAGAAGCTGTTGCATACGCTACTACCTTTCATGGCCAAAAGACTCATCATCTGTATAGCTTCTCTGATTAACTAGGATTATACTTGGCAGTGAATATTAAGTAGCGGTATCATAAACCAACAAATATAGAATGAATGGAGCTGGCAATAGGCTATGAAGGAAAGTACATTCAAGGCCATGGGCACGTTAATACAGTTAAAAGTAAACAAGGAAACGCCTGATGAAGTGCTAGATATGGCGCGACGAATGGTGCTAGACTTCGAACGCCGCTTTTCTGCAAATGCAGATGACTCCGTTCTAGCCGACATCAAAAGAAATGCAGGCCTTCAACCCGTAAAGGTTGATCAAGATATCTTTCAACTCATCAAAATTGGCAAACATTACTCTCTGCAAACTGGCTTTCTCAATATCGCGATTGGCCCACTCGTTCAATTGTGGCGCATTGGCTTTGATGATGCGAGAAAACCCAGTGACAGTGAAATCCAGCAGGCACTCACACTGACTAATCCTGAAAATATTGTCCTTAATGAAGAGAAGCGGACGGTATTCTTAACACAAAAAGGCATGTCTATTGACTAAAATGGACCCTATAGAATGGACACTAAAAAAAGTGCCTTTCTATAGGGTTTGTTTTTGTATACTTATGAATAGAGGAAAATACGTTAACGTTTGAATTGAAGTAGTATTGCTCCATTCATTAAACCACAATTCATATTAACTGCACTAAGTGCAGAAAGGAGCCGCTAAATGTCAAAGTTAATTTTTACATCCGAACAAATTCGAGTTTTGAGAAGAAATCCGTACGTTAAAAATGTATCAGAGAAAAGCATTACTTATTCTGATGAATTCAAACGCCATTTTGTTTC
>NZ_NEEY01000050.1 GCF_002252085.1 Aerococcus sp. 1KP-2016 | reverse complement strand
TCCGAGCGTCCAGAAGATTATCCTGGCCGTCCGCGGCTTCCTCCGTTGGATCGATGGGGAGCGGAAGAAGGTGATTGACCGTCTCTGTGTGAGGCTGTAGGGTAAAACTTTTATTCAACTTATATAGATAAAATATTAAGGTGTTTTTCTTGTATAACTTCGTTTTCATTTAAATAGACTTTTATATCTATATTTTTAGCAGTTCCCCCGCCTAAATTTTGTAGTTTAAAAGCAGTATTTACATAGTCGGAATCAGTTTCTGTTAGATTTCTTAATTTTAAATTTTTTCCTTCTTCTTCCATAATAATTTGATCGAAAGCCAAGAATGGGATAAAAGAAATTTTAATTCGTTTGACTTCTACCATTACCGAAATGAGATATAACATTGCCGTGATAAATGTCCCGATTGAACCAACTGCTTGTATAATATTTATCATCCAATTCTCCTTTTGAAATAAGTAATCTTTTAACTCTACCATAATACAATATATTCGTTAATTACATCGACAATACGGCTTCGAAAGAAAAATAAATAGACCGTATGAAAGAAAAAAGCTATCTAAATTTTGAGCTAGCTTTTATTTAAAGTCGCCCCTTGAGAAAACCGTGTAATTCATTACATGGATGAATCAAGTTCTAGGGCGACCGTCATTGTATTCCGTTAATTGATTTTCTATATACTTTTTGACCGTTTCTTTAGACATACTGCCTACTGTTGCCATGAAATAACTAGGTGTCCATAAATGGCCACCCCATAACATTGCTTTCGTTTCTGGATATGCTTTGAACCATAGACGTGCAGATTTCCCTTTAAGTGTTTTGACGATACTACTTGCGGCATGTTTAGGGTTGAACGAAATCAACATATGGATATGGTCAGGCATAACTTGGGGCGATTGGATGACAATATCGTGTTCATCACAAATATGCGTCAATATATCTTGCATGGCGTTTTGTTTTTCAATGGTTGTAAATATTTCTTTACGGTACTTTGTTACCCAAACCAAATGGAAATTAAAATCATAGACATTTGTCCTTGTTTTCACAATCATATGTAAACACCTCTTCAACTACATTATAGCAATTGTTATCGATATAAACAACAGTCATACGTATGGTATAATATATCTATAAACGCAAGGGGGTGAAAACATGTATCAAGGAATTGAGTGTAAAATCTATCCTAACGAAAAACAGCGTCAGTTAATTCATATGACCTTTGGTCATACCCGATTCATCTGGAACGAAATGTTGGCCATGTTGAATGCGCGGTACGAAAACAATCCTGACCTTCAAATGCTATCTTATAATGCGTTATCCTCTCTTATTCCACAAATGAAGAAGGAATATCCCTGGTTGCGTGAAGTTGATAGCGTAGCTGTTCAATGTAGTGTTAAACGCTTATCCGAAACTTTTGTTCGTTTTTTTAAAGGTTATTCAAGATACCCAAAATTCAAATCAAAGAAGAACACCAGACAGTCGTATTTAAGTACCATACGTGGCAACAACATTCGTTTTAATGATAATCAGCGGTATATCAAATTACCCAAATTAGGTTGGATAAAATGTAAGTCAAGTGTGCTTCATATTGAGAATGAACGCATAAAATCTGTCACCGTAAAATATACACCTAGTGGCGACTACTATATCTCCCTTTTGGTCACAAGCGATAATCAAGCAATGCCCAAAACAGGAAATGTAGTCGGTGTCGATTTAGGTGTAAGTGATTTAGCTATTACGTCTGATGGTCAAAAATATCAAAGTCAGCGACTACATTTGTCTTATAAGAAGCAATTACATTATTGGGAAAAGCGAATGGCCCGTAGACGTTTACAAGCCAAAAAGAACGGTGTGAATTTAGTGGATGCGAAAAACTACCAGCAAGCCAAGCGCCAAGTGGCCCGTATTCATCAACGTATCAAAAACATCCGCAAGGATTACATTCATAAAATCACAACCGATATGGTTAAAAGTTATGACGTTATTGTTCTAGAGGATTTAAAGACGACTAATATGATGAAAAATCATCAATTAGCCCGTTCAATCGCTGGCGAATCCTGGCGGATGTTTAGAACAATCCTAGAGGCAAAGTGCGAAATGTACGATAAGACATTTGTGGCTATTAATCCGTACAAGACATCCCAGAAATGTTCTAATTGCGGGTATGATAGCGGTAAAAAAGCGTTAAATATACGTCATTGGACTTGTATGAAGTGTAATATGCATCACGATAGAGATATCAACGCAGCTAAAAATATATTGAATATTGGCCTGGAACAGGCCTTAGTTAAATAGCTTAGACCGCTGTTTTGCTTTGAAATAAGTGGAACAAGTCATGAGTGTTCCTAGAAACACGCCATTTTAATGGCGTTGTAGTTCATGTGTAAAATTTTGGTTCTTTCACAAATGGTGTTGGTAAATAATTTCAAAGCAAACGAATATCCAAAACCTGTTCGTTTAATTAATTTAATCTTATTATTAATACCTTCGGTAGGACCATTTGGTACAGTATATTTTAAGGCGTTATGTATATAAGGCAAGAATTTGGCTAATGTTCTGATAGTTCTTCTCGTACGACTTGGCAAAGTTTGGTTCTTAGTCCCATGTAAGATTTCATTGAAAATATTGATATCATGAGTTGAAATAGCATATTTTAGTTCATTCATCAGGGTATAAGTAACTAAAAGTTCGTATGAGATACTCAAAAGATAATCAACAATACGTTGTTCTGATATTGCTTCACCAAATTGACGAACATAATGTGTATCCGTGAAATTTAAATCTTCAGCATTCTTTAACAACAACTTCCAGTGTTTTTTGAGTTTTTTATAGTCCGATGGACGGCTTGTTTTGATAGCATTCATGACTTTAATACGATGCGAATTAATTGTTTCGTTCAGTAATTTCACTATATGGAATCGATCAATAACAATCTTTGCATTAGGGAAACATGTGCGAATGACCTCTAGATAAGGTGTATATAAATCAATCGAAACTGTCTTCACACTGCTTCGAGCAGCCCAGGTAAAGGAAGCAAAGTAATCGATGAGCGACGCTTGTTTGCTATCAACGATAATATCAATTAGCCTTCTATTATGCGTGTCTACAAGGACAGCACTCATCGCATTCGCTATACGACTAGTCGATTTAAATTCATCTACACCGAGGTGATTCGGAAGATAATTTCCCTTAGGTGATAGTCCCTTACTTGCTTTCATTAAAGTTCTGGCCACTGTTGGAGAAGAGACATGATAACGTTTAGCGATTAACCGCATAGATTGTGTTTCAACCAATTCGGAGCTAATTTGGCTTTTAATGGCTTTTGAAATACAGCAATATTTTTCAACTAATGGCGTTTCAGCGATAAAAGTTTGCGCACAGTGTTTACAATAAAAACGTTGCTTTTGTAATTTAAGTAAAACAGGATTAGTAGGCGTGTTCGGTAATCGAATGATAGCTGGTTTAAAGCCATGTTTAATGATATCTTGATTACCAGTATTCTTTACACCACAGTGCATACAAGCCTTGGGCTTGTATGTAAGAACCCCATATAAAACGAAATGATTTATTTCATGATACTTTTCAAGTGGTACCAAGCGCATAGATTTTGGTATTGTAATATCAATATTATTGTCCAAAAATACCGCAAAGTTGTTTTATAATGGATGTATGGGACATGATTTTTCCTTCTTTCTGTATTCGTCGTGGTTTACATGAATTAAGGATATCATGTCCTTTTTGCGTACACAAAAATAGTGTCAATGAGATTTAACATGAAATCTCACCAACACTATTTATTATAGAACCGGTGTTTTTGTTATAAGTCGAAACCACCAAAAATCGATTGGTCAAAGTCTTCCGGCTTTTTATGTAATTTTCCGAAGTCATCAATATAGCCATGCAAGTCTTCTGCATCTTGAGCGGTAAAATCATCCGGTATTTCGACAACTTTTCTTAAGTCTTGATAAGTTTTAAATTCGGTGCCCGTTAGATAACCGAATAAGCGTCTCGCATAGGCGTCGGCAACAAAATGAACTTGGTGGAATATAAAAACTAAGTAGACGTCGGCGGTTTCTTGCCCCACGCCATGGAGTTTCAATAATTCATTGCGTAGGTGATGCCCGTATCGTGTGGCAATCGCATCGAAATCCCAGTTTTGGTCTTGAAACCATTGCAGACTTGATTGAATGGCTTTTGATTTATTTTTAAAGAAACCTGATGGGCGAATGAGTTCCTGTAATTCTTCGGTTGACAAGGCCAATATTTTTTCCGCATCAAAACCAGTAACTGGTCGCAAGTTATTCAAGGTCTTTTGGACATTGGTCCAGGTGGTATTTTGAACGAGGATGGCACCTAGCATCAATTCCACTGGGTTTTCAGCCGGCCATTTACCTGGATGGACCTGATTTGCTTTAAAGTGATGGTATATATGTCTTATTTGATCTGCTGTGATTTTGGTCGCCATGAATTGCGCTCGCTTTCTAGATTTTGGGTGGTATGCCTTCAATTTTGAGTAAGGTGATTTTCTTGTCGATTCCGCCTGCGTAGCCGGTTAAATCGCCGTTAGTTGCAATGACGCGGTGGCAAGGAATCATGATAGAGATTGGGTTGCGGCCAACTGCACTACCAACGGCACGGGCTGAGCCACGTCCTTTAGACTGACGAGCTGCAACTCGGTCGGCAAGTTCTTGGTAGGAGATGGTCTCACCGTAGCCCACTTTAATTAGTTCGGCCCAGACCTCTTGCTGGAAGGCAGTTCCTTGTGGCATTAAGGGCAAGTTTTTCACACTAGGGTTTTGACCAGTAAAATATGCATCAAACCAATCACTGGCTTCTTGTAAAATAGCTTGGTCAGCAGTATTCTCTAGTGTTTGCACCTTATCTAAATCAAAAGTGCCCGCAAAGTGTTCTTGGTTCTCGTACCATGCCCCTAATAGGCCATGGTCGTTAGCCAACATAATGATGGGACCAATGGGTGAATCGTAGCTTGTTTTATATAACATGTATGTACTCCTTTAGGCTTTCTAATAGGATGATTATAACAAAAAATGATTGATCTGCCCATGAAATCAAAAAGCCCGCTACAGGCCAAGTCAACTTGTGCTGTAACGGGCAAAAAGATTTTTATTGAATGCCACCAAAAACTTCTAACATGACTTGTTTGAATGCTTCATGGTCAACGACTTCACAAACTCTAGCGTTGGGTTGCTTACCTAGTTGGTGGGTTAGGTCGACGATGTTGTGACCGCGCGTGATTTCCCCTTTGGTTTCAACGTCAACGAAGTATTCATTTGCTTGGGTCATGATTGCCTCGTTAGCAGCAATTGCGACGGCTAGTGAGTCAGGATGTGTGATGCCGTCAAATAGGTGTTCTGACTTGTTGGCTTCGCGGACAAAGCCATTGACATCCATGTAGAATTTAGACCCCTTCGTATTCAAGGCTTCGATTTCCTTGATTTCTGCGTCGTCCATAACGCCATATGCTAGGGTCATATCCCAGCCAATCATAGTAATTGGCAAACCTGAGTCGAATACCATTTTCGCAGCTAAGGGATCAACGTAAAAATTGTATTCAGCGGATACGTTGATATTACCTAGTGAGTTGTTGATGCCACCCATAATCCACAAGTGTTTCACTTTTGTGGCAATTGATGGATCTTTCTTCAAGGCCATAGCAATGTTCGTTAATGGCGCGATGGCGATGATCTCAAGTTCGCCTGGATTGGCATTAATGACGTCCACTAGATAGTCAACCGCATGTTGAGTTTCGGGTTTTTGGATTGGTTCAGTAATCACCAAGTTGCCCATTCCCGCATTGCCATGAATATTTTCTACTGTTTCATGTTTTTCGCTTAATAAGGCATCAATTGGCTCTTCGTATCCCTTGTAAACTGGTACTTTGTAGTCCGGATTGAATAATTCGATGGTGTATAGGGCATTGCGCACTTGATCGTCGAATTGCACGTTCCCACCCGCAATTGTGATGCCCTCCACCTTGAAGTATTTTAATGCTGTTAAAATAGCAGTTGTGTCGTCCCCTGCTGTATCTGTATCAATAATCACTCTACGCATGTCATGTTGCCTCCTAATGTATTTAAGAACATTTTACCATTTATCGGTCGAATTGTGCGGAAAAAAATATTTGCATTTTGGTAAGCAGTTTTGGCTATTTTTTACGTATACATTACTTGAGGGGTGACATAAATGCATACGAACTATGAATTAGTGCAGTTGAATTTACTGAAGCTACGGACTGGTCAAGAACTGGGGTCTCATCACAATCTATCAAGCGGTATGCTTGGTGAAGAATCCTTTTTAACATTTATAAAGCGATATGGTCATACAAATTGGACGATATATGGGGATTACTGGTTTCATTACGGCAAACGCATGCAGGTAGATTTTCTGGTGATTACTTCGGACCGGTGGCTGGTGGTTGAGGTCAAGCATTATGACGGCATGTTCGAATATAAGGATAACGAATGCTACTTAAATGGGCGACTTATGGATGATAATTACTTGTCTAGCATGGATTTACGGGTAAAGAAAATTCGTCATATTGCCCACTCTTTCCATCCAAATGTAACTGTAGAAGGTTTGATGGTGTTCATTCACGAAAACGCTGAAATTGATATTCAATCAGATTATGCCTTTGATTTTCAGATCAAATTGCGACATCAACTGAAAGGCTATTTCGCGCGCTTGAAACGTAGTGACAGGCAAAAAATGGCTGATTCATATTTACGACAAATTGATGGGGTTTTGAATAAGCATCGGGTGGAGAATCCTTTCTTGCCGAAGCCCATTAGTCGAGACCAGTGGTTAAGATTAACAAAAGGGATTAATTGCCATGCTTGTGATCGTTTTGATGTGAACTTTCGACACAAGACTGTGATTTGTAATGCGTGTGGTGCTATTGAGCGCAAAGATGCGGCTGTTATGCGGATGGCCGACCAGTTGCGGATTTTATTTTATGGGGACGAAAATGCGGTGACTGGAGCTAGGTTATATGGATTGTGTGATCGAAATATTTCTAAACGCTCTATTTATCGCGTGCTAACCAAGATGAATATAAATCATACGCATTCGTAATTTTATAAAGTATTTGGATTATGAAGAGGGCTGAGGCCCTCTTTTCATTTTGGTACTTCAAATAGGAACTTTTCTTTTAAATTGACACCTATATTTCTCAAGTTACCATTGCTGGAAATTGTACAAAATACCTTTGTTGATGGGATTTTACCCCTTGCACGTGTTATTATTTTTGAATTATGAAGAGGGCTGAGGCCCTCTTCTCATTTAAATTATTAAACATTGACGAAGTTTGGTTAATTTGGCATTTTACTGCTTTTTGATTGTGACTTATTTGTCTTAAATAAGTCACATATTGGGTTTGTGAATGGCCTATTTGCTCGAATAAGTCACACGCATTGGGATGTGTGACTTATTGCGCTTTATAAGTCACGGTTTTGATTGGTTAGTGGCCTATTTTGTTGGATAAGTCACGCATTTATGTTGGTGTGACTTATTAGCATATATAAGTCACGTTTTTGATTAGTTAGTGGCCTATTTTCCCAAAATAAGCCACTCACTACACCTCTAAATCAGGTCCACAATTCGGCTTACCATTTCAATATTTTAAATCCACCCTTGACATTAGAAATATGACCACTATAATGAGATATATATTAGAAATCGATGAAAAACTTCGTGTTATACACGCGAAACCGATAATCAAGAGTAGTAGGGAAATAATGAATCTGTTTTTCAGAAAGTCGTAGGTGATGGGATTACGGCAGCAGATGTTTCTTGAATGGACTTGTGAGGGCAGCCTGAAATGATAGTAGGCGCTGACGGGAATCCCTATCCGTTATCAACTGGGCACATATGATAGTATGTGAAACGAGTGGGCATTTTATGTCAATTTGGGTGGTATCGCAGGAGTACAGGCTCTTGTCCCTTTATATAGGGGCAAGGGCCTTTTTTGTAGCTTATTTTTACTAAAGGATTAGAGAGGATGGATAAAATGACGAACGCAACAACAACTTTACCAACAGTTTCAGGGGATAAAATCAAGGCGGGTATCTCATTATTGTTCGAGGGCCAAGATTTAGATTTGCCAACTGCGACTGGCATCATGGAAGAAATCATCACGGGTCAGGCAACCGATGCGCAAATTGCTGCTTACTTGACTGCCCTGCGTATGAAAGGGGAAACGGTCGAGGAAATCACTGCGTCAGCTATGGTCATGCGTGATCATGCCCAAACGGTAGCTAGCAAGGTGAAGGCCTTAGATATTGTTGGTACTGGTGGGGATAAGGCTTTTACTTTTAACATTTCAACCACCTCTTCCTTTGTGATTGCAGCGGCTGGGATTCCAGTGGCCAAGCATGGTAACCGCTCTTCTTCTAGTAAATCTGGTTCGGCGGATGTGCTTGAAGCCCTTGGCGTTGACATTGAATTATCCAATCTTCAAAGTGAAAAGATGCTTGCTGACATGGATATGTGCTTTATGTATTCGCAAAAATACCATCCTGCTATGAAATACGCAGCACCAGCCCGCAAACAACTAGCTGCCCGCACCATTTTTAATGTGCTTGGTCCCCTAGCCAATCCGGCTAATGCCTCTATGCAAATGCTAGGCGTTTATGACGTTGCGCTTGTCGACCCACTTGCTCAAGTGCTTGATAATCTAGGCATTGAAAAAGGTATGGTCTTCGGGGGTAATGACGGCCTTGATGAAATTACCTTAACCACAACGAGTGAAGTAGCGGAAATTCGCCATGGCAAAATTACTCACTTTACCTTTGACCCCAGAGATTATGGTTTCGACCTTTGCGACAAGTCAGACTTAACGGGTGATACGCCTGAAGTCAATGCCCAAATCACTTTGGATATCCTGTCCGGTGTGCAAGGACCTAAACGTGATACCGTCTTATGCAATGCCGGCTTAGCCATTTATCTTGCTAAAGACGATATTAGTATTGCCCAAGGGATTCAAGAAGCTGCTGATTTAATTGATTCAGGCGCTGCCCTAGCCAAATTCCAAGCATTCAAAGATTTTTCAAATGAGGTGAAATAATGATATTAGACAAAATTGTTGTATCAACAGAAATTCGTGTGGCACAGGCCAAAGCTGAAGTGCCTTTAGAGAGATGAAAAATCGTGCCTTAGCAAAACCTATCAAGAATGCTTTTTCTTTTGAAAAAGCTTTGGCTAAGGATGGCATTGGCTTTATTTGCGAAGTGAAAAAAGCTTCACCATCAAAAGGGTTAATTTCAGAAGATTTTGACTATCTACAAATTGCCCGTCAATATAAAAATGCCGGTGCGAATGCCCTATCTGTCTTGACAGAGCCTGACTTTTTCCAAGGATCTAATCAATACTTAACAGATATTCGTGCTGAAGTTGACCTACCAATTTTACGCAAAGATTTTGTGATTGACCCCTATCAAATTTACGAAGCCAAAGTCATTGGGGCTGATGCAGTCTTGTTGATTGTTGCTATTTTGGATGACAAACAGCTCAGTGAATATTTCCAAATAGCCCAAGATTTGGGTTTATCTGCCCTGGTTGAAGTCCACTCGGTTGACGAATTAAACCGCGCCTTAACGGTAATCTCCCCTCGTTTAATTGGTGTCAATAACCGCGATTTGAAGACCTTCAAAGTGAAACGCTCCAATTCAGTTGGCATGCGCAACCGTGTGCCAGAAGATATTTTGTTCATCGCAGAAAGCGGAATTAAAGAGCGAGCGGATGTGGCGGTATTAGAGGACGGTCATGTGGATGGGATTTTAATTGGCGAAACCATGATGTTGGCACCTGACAAACCACGCAAATTGGCAGAACTTAGAGGTATCGCCTATGACTAAAGTCAAACTGTGTGGCATCCGGCGGTTAGAAGATGTGGCAATATTAAATGAGGTGAAACCAGATTATGCAGGCTTCATCTTCGCGCCAAGCAAAAGGCAAGTAGCGGTTGACGAGGCGGAAGTCTTGCGTCAGGCACTGGATCCGTCGATTCCGGCGGTGGGTGTGTTCGTGGACGCATACCCCCTTTTCATCAAAGAGATTGTGGACGCGGGTATCATTCAAGTGGTCCAACTGCACGGGCATGAGGATGCTATTTATATAGAAGAAACTCAGCAAATGATTGGCGATGTGCCGATTATTCAGGCGGTGCGCGTGGCTAGTCAAAGCGATGTAAATGTTGATACGACGGCGGATATGCTGCTTTTCGATGCCTACAGTAAGGGCATGCAAGGCGGGACGGGTCAACAGTTCAACTGGGACTATCTGACTGCGGTCGACCGGCCCTATTTCCTAGCAGGGGGCTTGAATCCAGATAATATTCAGATAGCAATCGAGACGGTTGGACCCTATGCGGTGGATATCTCCAGCGGGGTTGAGACAGATGGTGTGAAGGACGCGACGAAAATACGCAGCTTAATGGCAAGAATTCAGGAGGCAGACAAGCAATGACAAATTATTTTGGTAACCACGGTGGGCAATTTATTCCCGAAACTTTGATGAATGCCGTGCAAGAATTAGAGGAAGCTTATACATTTTACAAGGATGAGGCAGATTTTAACCGCGAATTAAATGACCTATTGGCTAATTACGCTGGTCGCCCTTCCCTTTTATATTACGCTGAGAAGATGACGCGCGATCTCGGTGGCGCCAAGATTTATTTGAAGCGCGAGGACTTGAATCACACCGGCGCCCACAAAATTAATAACGTGCTGGGACAAGCCCTTTTAGCGAAAAAAATGGGTAAAACGAGATTGATTGCAGAAACTGGGGCTGGCCAACACGGCGTGGCGACGGCGACTGTGGCAGCCTTGCTAGACATGGATTGCGTGGTGTACATGGGTGAAGAAGACACCATTCGCCAAGCACTGAACGTCTACCGCATGGAACTTTTAGGCACGCGTGTTGTAGCGGTCACGTCAGGCACACGGACACTGAAAGATGCGGTGAATGAGGCCATGAAGGACTGGGCGTCTAGTTTTGAAGATACCCATTACGTGATTGGTTCTGTGATGGGGCCAAATCCTTTCCCAACCATGGTGCGCGATTTCCAAAAAGTCATTGGCGAAGAAGCGCGGGCACAAATTTTAGCTGTTGAAGGCAAGTTGCCTGATGTTGTCATGGCCTGCGTGGGTGGCGGTTCCAACGCCATTGGTATGTTCTATGATTTCATCAAGGATGAAGGTGTCCGGTTGGTGGGTTGTGAGGCTGCTGGTCGCGGGGTACATACCAAGGATACTGCAGCAACCATCGCTGTGGGCACGCCAGGTATTTTTCACGGCATGAAATCCTATTTCGTTCAAGATAATTACGGGCAAATTGCGCCGGTTTATTCGATTTCGGCAGGTCTCGATTACCCCGGTATTGGTCCCGAACATGCCTATTTGCATGACATTCAGCGCGCTGAATACGTGTCGGTGACTGACGACGAAGCTGTTGACGCGTTCGAATATTTATCTCGGACAGAAGGCATTATTCCAGCCATTGAGAGTGCCCATGCTGTGGCCCATGCGAAAAAGATTGCGGGCGACATGGATCCCGACCAGATTATTGTCATTTGTCTATCAGGGCGCGGCGACAAGGATGTTGCGGCCATCGCCCGCCACAAAGGAGTTGACTTACATGAGTAAAATTAGTGACGCATTTACGGCCGGGAAAGCCTTCATCCCCTACATTACGGCTGGCGATCCGACTTTGGACGTGACCAAGGCGACAATTTTGAAGATGGTAGCAGCCGGCGCGGATTTGATTGAAATTGGTATCCCCTTCTCCGACCCAGTCGCTGAAGGTCCAACCATTCAAGCAGCCAGCGAACGCGCCTTGCGAAATGACATCAACGTCGACCAAGTTTTTGCTATGGTCGCTGAATTGCGCAAAGACGATGGCGTCACTATTCCATTGGTATTCATGACCTACGTGAATCCTGTTTTTGTATATGGCGTTGAAAAATTCATGGCACACTGTAATGCGGTTGGTGTGGACGGCGTCATCGTACCTGACGTGCCTTTTGAAGAGAAAGGCTTGCTGGCCGACGCTTGCGCTGGGAATGGCGTCGATTTTATTTCCATGATCGCCCCCTCGTCTGAAGATCGTATCGCTAAAATAGCGCGCGAGGCGCAAGGCTTCATCTATGTGGTTTCATCTCTTGGGGTAACCGGCGTGCGGTCCAACGACAAGTTTGAAACCAACATCGATAGCATCGTCGCTCAGATACGTCGGGTCACCGACGTTCCTTGCGCAATCGGTTTTGGTATTGCTACTCCTTCGCAAGCTGCGGGCATGGCAGCCATCGCGGACGGCGCCATCGTTGGCTCGGCTATCGTTAATATTGTGGCCGCTGAAGGTGTGGGTGCTCCTGAGCCAGTGTATGATTTCGTCAAGGCCATGGCCGATAGCGTGCATGGGGTTGGGTAAACATGTAATGGTTGGTAGTCGGTGGTTGGATTCAAGTATGGGAGACTCATTCTTGAAAATATGACCAAATATTCTAATATAGGATTTCATATTTGAAAAAAAGCGCTACTTTTCAAATAAAGCTCTTCATACTAGAATATTCCTTCAATTTTTCAAATACAAGATTCCATATTTAATGTCACCTAAAAAGCTATAAAATATGGCATTCCATTCTTGAAAAAACACGGTTATTTTCTAATATGAATTTCCATATTAGAATAATTAGCCAAAATATCAAATATGAAGTCCCATAATTATTTCTTCAATACGATACCAATGCTTCCGCGCTATGCTCATTTAAAATATAAACTATAAAGTGATCAATGTAG
>NZ_NEEY01000004.1 GCF_002252085.1 Aerococcus sp. 1KP-2016 | reverse complement strand
TTTCATCTGAGATAACTTCTCGAGCAGTTTCTTCTCCACCAACAGTCGTTACTTTTTCAACGATTGTTCGTTCGCCTAATACACCTTCTTGGGATACTTCTTCTGTACCGACTAGTAGGTCTGGATTCGCCACGTACTCGATTTCAAAGGCTACATCTTCGGTGCGTGTTTCTTCAACTACTGTAAGACTACTCACTCTAACCCACATCGTTGCTTTAGCTATACAACCATTTGAGTCTATAACTGTTAATTCATATTGAGTATCTTCTGTAGGGCTAACACTTGGATTTTTATCTTTTGATATGACTGTGTCATCCCCTACTTTTCGCCATTCATAAGTGAAGGTCGTACCATCATTGTCTCCACCTGTGACAGGACTCATGTAGTTTTCTCCATTTTCATCTGTTCCACTACCTAAGTTAATGGAGTCGCCTAAATTGATCGTTGCATCTGTTAAGCTGACTTCGATAAGTGTCGGAACATCTACCTCTGGTACTGGGAAATCTTTTGTCTGATCATTACCAAATATATCTTTGTAGGTTAATTTTGCAAATTCGTTAGTGTCTGCTGGTCCTCCTGGGAAATCCGGCTTCGCTACAACTGTATATTTAAGTTGAGCACTCTCATATATTGTTCCTGGGTTCCAAGTTATTTCTCTAGTGTCAGAATTGTAAGTTGCACCTGCTGGTAATGAACTTTCAACTAAATCAAAGTTATCTCCAATTTTGTCCACTACTTTCGCATTTGTTGATGCATAGCCAAGTCTTTGGGAGATTTCTTCAAAGATCGCATCAAGTTCTGTAGCTGATGGAGCTGGGTAATAACCCTTATTTTGTGCTTGTGTTAGCATATTATCTGCTAGTGCCTTTTCTGTAGCATTCATGCCGGTTGTTAAACCGATAGTAAAGACATCAGCTATATCATTTTGATAGATATTTTTACCTGCATTTATAGCCCTTTGGATATGAACATGGTTAATATTCGTAGTTTCAGCATAAG
The DNA here is from genome assembly GCF_002252085.1 of Aerococcus sp. 1KP-2016. GTDB lineage: Bacteria > Bacillota > Bacilli > Lactobacillales > Aerococcaceae > Aerococcus. Next base: position 73,994 of record NZ_NEEY01000004.1, on the reverse strand, counting down.
GATTGCCGTTACTTGCAGTTGGTAATCCATCAGTGAGCATAACCACTACTTTATTTGAGTTTGGATTTTGATTACTTGTTGGTCCTTGAATAACGGATTGACCCTGTTTAAATCCTGCTTCTGTGTTAGTTCCTCCACCTGCGGATATACCATTTATAGTATTAGTAACTGTTGTTAAGTTAGTAGATAAATCTAAGTCTGTACGCGCCTGATTTTGATTTCCAATACCAGTTGTTGATGTTGGCCCACTAAAACTCACTACAGAAACCCTACTACCAGGGATTCCATTTGGACCTAAGACTCTCTCGGCAAAGTTAGTTGCTGCAAGCTTTGCATAGTAAAGTCTAGTTCTTGTTGGATTAGTTGTTGCTGTAAAATTCATGCTTCCAGATCTATCCAGCACAAGTACAACATCGACCGGAGCTGGTTGTGGCTCTCCAGTAATATTCAAATTCACTTCAAATGTTCGACATCCCGGTGTTCGTTTAGCTGTTTTATCTACTCCAATTGTATCTTGTAATCCACCTGTAGATTCTGCACTTACATGTGAGACGACAGATCCTCCATATCCTAAAAGTAATGTAAATAAAACGAATAAGGAGATAATTTTATTATATATTTTTTTCAAGCTTACGCCTCCTTTCAATGAATTCATCAAGTTTACAATTTGTTGTTTTTTTCACTTGCACCCCCCTTCAATTTACATCAGAAGTTGCCATACCTAAATAATTCCTTAAGAGTGTTGTCTCTGCCCTCCAATATGACACCGTTTTCATCTCGTATTAACTCACCATTACCTACAGCATTCACATCGTTTGAAAAAAACGGCTCAAATAGCTGGATAAATAACGAGAATACAGTTACTTCTTGTTCCGGGGCTACTTCATTAGACCTATTTTCTTCTGCAGCATTCACCTCTTGCATACTCACATTTGAGAGAATCGCTGCTATTGTTAAAATGGTTAAGAGATTCTTATATCCAGTTTTTTTCTTCTTTTCCAATCTTCTTCTTATTTTCTATAATCATAACACAATTATATTTATTTTAGTAACTAATAGATCAATAAACTAAAGGATAATTTAGATAATTACCTTTATTAGATTTTTCAAAGTTAAAGAGCCAACAGCATTCATTCCTGCTGTTGGCTCTTCTTTAGTTAGGTCATTTAATCTATCGACTATTTCTTTGCTAAAATGGGTGTAGATGAGGTAGTCCGCCTTAGTTTCTTTGTTGAATGTTATTTTGTCAATGAATGTTCGTAAGATTTCCTTGGTATCCGCCTTACTATATGAATCCATTATGGCTCGATTAGCTACTTTCATTACCTTAGACACATTTTCTGTTGTGAATTTGTACCCTTCTGCTTGTAGGAGTTTTAGAAGCTCATCTTTTCTGTGTTTCTTTTCAATGTATTTAATTTCTAATTCAGTCATTCTTCCCTCAAGTTCCTTGGTTAATTCAGGATTGGATTTGACTAACTCTTGCCATTTCTTTAATTTTCCTTCTGTTTCTTCAATTTTTCCATCTAAGCCGTTTAACTCCATTTCCCATGGCTTCCGGTTCGATTCAATCTGTTCGTTCATTTCGTCTACAATCTGCTTAATGTGCTCTGGTACAAGTATGAAAAAAATATAATACGCTATCCCGGGATGACCAGGGGTTAGACGGCTCACTATGTGCAGTCTTAACTTCAATCGTAAGTGGTTATCATAATTTTATTACCGTTTAGCTATTTTCAAGAGTCTTTACAGAACTACCGAACGCAATTACAGTAAACTTTTAAAAATCTCACTATGAATCTTCATCAGAGTATACGGGTATTTCTACGAAAAAACCTCATCTATTTATGGTACGGTTCATTATTTTGAATACGGAAACTACGGTAAATTTGTTCGGTTAAGACTAATCGCATCAATTGATGTGGCAAGGTCATTTTACCGAAGGAAATTTCCTGGTTGGCACGTTTATACACGGCATCACTCGTTCCTAGAGATCCGCCAATAATGAAGACTAGGGTTGATTTCCCTTGAGTCATTTGTTGCTGCATATGTTTGGCTAATTCAGGTGACGACATCATCTTCCCGTTAATTGCTAACAGGTAGACGTAGTCATCATCTTTTACCTTGGATAAAATGCGTTCGCCTTCAGCATTCTTGACTAGCACATCTTCCGCTTCGCTGGCATTTTCCTTAGTTGGTTCATCTTTCACTTCAATAACTTCGAATTTTGTATAACGGCTCAACCGTTTAACGTATTCTTCGATTCCTTGTTTTAAATACTTTTCTTTCAGTTTTCCAACTGAGATAATTTTAACTAACATGCAAAAAGGCTCCAATCATGCAAAAATACTTATTTAACAGTTTTTCTTTTCTATTTTACTTTATTTTTCGCATGAAGTGGCTATAATTAATCGTATTTGCAATGATTAATTTTTTCTAAATTATATAAGGAGGGCTTAACGATTAATATTTTTCGTAAAATGCTAAGTTATGTTGCTAACCCTGTTAGTCAACTATCCAGTGCCAAAATCATCGCGTTATCATTCGCTTTGGTAATCTTTGTCGGTTCCCTACTATTGAATTTACCAATCAGCCAAGTGGCAACATCAGATGCAACATACTTTGATCATCTATTTATCGCCGTTTCCGCAGTCTGTGTAACCGGCCTATGGGTAGAATCTATCTATGATACTTACAACCTTTTTGGTCAAATCATCATGATGATCTTAATTCAAATTGGTGGTCTAGGCTTGATGACCTTTATCTCTGTCATCTACTTCAAAGTTGGTCACAATGTTAGATTGAGTGCTCAAGTCGCTGTTACAGGTGCCTTGAATAGTAGTTCGCTAGATAATATTTCTAACTGGTTGGGGAAAATTTTCAAATATACCTTTATCATTGAAGGTATCGGTGCCTTGTTATTTTCCACATTCTTTATCCCAGAGTTAGGCTTTGCGAAAGGTGCTTTTATCAGTATCTTCATGGCTGTATCTGCCTTCTGTAATGCTGGTTTTGATCCTTTAGGGAATGTATCAATGATAGGATATCAAACAGTACCAATTATTAACTGGACCATCATTTCATTAATTATATTAGGTGGTATTGGTTTTAGTGTTTGGTTTGATGTCACAACTCAAATCAAGAAGTTTGACTGGTCTCGCCCTAAAATTGCATTTAAAGCTGCAATTCGTAAATTGCGTCCACATACAAAATTGGCAATTGGTATGACAATCTTGATCATTATAATTGGTACAATTCTATTCTTAGCGTTTGAATGGCAAAATGAAGGTACTATTGGTAATATGACCATAGGCAATAAAATAATGACTGCCGTATTTCAAACCGTTACAATGCGTACAGCTGGTTTCGCAACAATTGATTATACTTTGACGCATCCAATCTCTAATTTAATCTTTATTGTTACTATGTTTATCGGTGGTAGCCCAGGTGGTACTGCCGGCGGTTTAAAAACAACTACCTTCGCCTTGGTTATTATGTTAGCCATTTCTGAAATTAGACAAAAAGACCATGTTAACTTTGTAAAACATTCCATTCCTGCCCAATTATTGCGACAAGCTTTCGTTATTTTCTTGCTTTACATTGCGCTTTTAATTATTGGTTCAGGTTTAATCTTAATCTTCGACCCTCACGTTGATTATTTATATATCTTATTTGAATCAATTTCAGCCTTTGCAACGGTTGGTGTAACTGCAAACTTAACACCAACGCTAACAATGGCAAGTCAAATTGTTATAATGGCATTAATGTTTATTGGACGTATTGGCCCAATGACAATGTTTCTTTCATTATTACCAAATAAAAAAGATAAAACACATGATATTCAATATACAACCACAAATATTTTAATAGGATAGGTGTAAACAAAAAATGGGAAAATTTAAATTAGTTGGTATTTTAGGATTAGGTATCTTTGGCTCAACAATTGCCAAAGAATTAGCAGAGAATGGTGTTGAAATCATTGCCTGTGACCTTGATCAAAAGAATGTTGACCGATTAGAAGGCTACTTAACAGTTGGTTCAGTAGGTGACTTTACTGATATCGATTATATGCGGGAATTAGGTTTCGGCCAATGTGACGCGATCGTCGTTTCAACAGGTACGAACTTAGAAGCTTCAGTTCTTGGTGTTATTAACGCCAAAGAATTAGGTATCAAACATATCATCTGTAAAGTAAAAAATAAAACTAACCGTAAAGTACTAGAAGCTTTTGGTGTTGACGTGTTAGTGCAACCTGAAAAAGAATCAGGTATTCAAATTGCACGTCGCATGATTCACAACACCATTGAAGAAGTCATCAAATTAGATGACGAAACTTCATTAGTTGAATTCCGTGCCCCTGACCAATGGATTGGTAAGGCATTAACAACTTTAAACACTCGTCAACGTTACGATATTAATATTATCGGTATTCGTAAGAAACGTCGTGACGCATTAACAACTACGTTCCCTGCTGACTATGTTATCAAACCAGATGACATCTATGTTGCAATTGCCAATACGGATAAATTCGAGAAAGCAGACTACTTACGCGAAATTCGTTAATCAAATTAATCAAGCGGTTGAAATCGAGCAAATGCTCCGTTTCAACCGCTTTTTCCATACACATATTTATCCACAGTATCTACAAGTCTAAATCTAGATAAATCCTATGATTACGACATTTCTATTTAACTTTACAGTTATCCCCTTATTTTTCCACACTATCCACAGATTTAAATAAGTTTTATAACCTCCCTATACCAATGTTTCTAGCAATGTTACAAACTTATACCCATTTTGCGTATCTTATCCCCAACTCTGTGGATACTTTCTGGGGATAAACCTATTATTATTGAATAAATGCCATCAAACACGCACCAATACGGCCGCAAGCAAGCATTGACCAGAGAAAAACAGCGCAAGCTACGCGATGATGCTGTGCTTACGCTGTTCAATATCTATTTTATTCAGTTACTGTGCTTGCTGCTGAAGAAGATTCTTGTACTTGCAATTGCACGGTTGTTTCTTGTAATTCACCGTTGCGGAAGTATGAAATTTCCACACTCGCCGTTGGTTCTTGACTATATAGTGCTTGACGGAAGGATGCAGAATCGGTTACTGGTTCACCATTGAAACCAACAATAACGTCATCAGCTTGTAACCCAGCCGCTTCAGCTGCAGAGCCAACAGCTACTTCAGCAATATATACACCTTCAGTTACGTCTGTAGGTAATTTTAAGGTTTGTGATTGATATTCAAGCGAAACGCGGTTCAAGTCTACCATTGATACACCTAGCTCTGGACGAATCACTTGTCCATTTGCTTCAAGCTCAGCAATGATTGTTTGGACATCATTTGCTGGAATTGCAAAGCCCATACCTTCTACTGAAGAGTCGGACACTTTCATAGAGTTAATCCCGATTACTTGTCCTGCTGCATTTAGCAAGGCACCACCCGAGTTACCTGGGTTAATCGCAGCATCTGTTTGGATAACATTGGCAACCCAGTCATAAGTACTGTCGCCATCGATGTCTACCGATACAGAACGATTTAAACCTGAAATAATCCCTTGCGTTACTGTTGTTGCATAATCAGATCCTAAAGGAGAACCAATCGCAATAGCAGGTTCACCAACAGTTAAACTATCAGAATCACCAAATTCAGCAACTGTCGATACAACATCAGAAGAAATTTTTAATACAGCCAAGTCAGTCCATGGATCTGTACCAACTAATTCGGCCTCTACTTGTGTACCATCAGCCATAATGATATTAATGGCGTCTGCACCGTCGATAACGTGGTTGTTTGTCACAACATAGGCTGTGTCACCATCAACCTTATACACGACACCAGACCCCTCAGAAGAGGTTTCCAATTCTGTTGAAGCATCTTCACTAGATGATGATTCGCTTCCTTGTGTTGGTGATGTGAAACCAAATAAATCATACGTTGAAACTGATTCTGTCATATTGACAACTGAAACAACAGAATCTTGAACTTTAGCTACGGTTTCAGAAACATCCGTTGTAACGTCCAGACTTGTTGATTGAACTGATCCGCTTGTTTCGCCTGCTTGCGCACTAGATACAGCAGAATCTATCATTGATTGCACCTCTTCAGTCGAAATGCTTGTTTCATTATCAGCCGAGGAGGTAACGGCATAACCTACCCCACCAACTAATAAAGTAGCAATAGCGCCCCCAATCAAACCTGATTGTAAGGGTGTCATTTTACGGGCTTTCTTTTCTGGTTTATGTGGTTTATGTGGTTCATTTGGGTTTTTAATTGGTTCGTCGTTTTGGTTATTAAATGGATCATTATTTTGAGACATATGCTCATCCCCCTCGTTGTTAAGTTGGCCTTTACAATTTGTAATATAACAGATAATTTTGAATATTTTGTGACTTTTTAGGCGCAAAACTATAAAAATTTATAAACCTCATTATAAAGTATAAAGCTCCGTTGGTTTTTCTGGATTGGTGTCATAGACCTCAAATTGCTCATGGACGCCTAAATCAGCCTGAGTCAATGCAGATACACACGTTTGGTGTGCAACGGTCTTCATATTATTTTCTTTAGACAAGTGACCTAGGTAAATTCGTTTAGTCCGGTCACCAATCATATCAATCATTGCTTGGGCGCCGGCATCATTTGATAAATGCCCTTCATCCCCCAAAATACGTTGTTTTAATGACCATGGATATGAACCCATGCGCAACATATCAATATCATGATTAGACTCAATTAAATAGCCATCTGAATTTTTCAGTAACCCTACTAGACGGTCACTTACATAGCCAGTGTCAGTCAGAATAGTGAATTGCTTGTTATCTTTTTGAAAAGCATAAAATTGCGGTTCGGCTGCATCATGACTCACACCATAAGAGACGATATCCACATCATCTAGGGTTAAGATATCCCCTTGTTCGATAATATTTTGCTTTTCAATTGGTATTGTACCAACTTTATTGCCAAATGCACGCCATGTGGCTTCATTGGCATACACATTCAAATCATATTTACGCGCTAGCACACCAACACCCTTAATATGGTCTGAATGTTCATGTGTGATAAACAAAGAATCAATATCCGAAATATCGCGATTGATTCCTGCTAGCAAATCCTTTAATTTCTTCCCACTAAAACCTGCATCCACCAAAATCTTACGTTTGGGGGTTTCTATATAAGTCGCGTTTCCACTAGAGCTACTGCCGAGCATGGAAACACGCATTGTAAAATCATTCTTTGCAGTCTCCACGATTGCCTCCTACATGTTGTTTACTAAGTTTTATTGTTTGTTTTCTTCTGAATCTGTTTGATCTGCTACAAATTCTGGTTGCCATTTCATTCGTTTCAACGATAAATGTGCAATTGATTGGGCTGAGCCCATCAAAGGTAATTGCAAAATTTGTGGATCATTTTCTACATTTTTGGCTAACTTCACATTATTTGCAGCTACCCATGAATAAAGGTATTTATCATCTAACCACTCTTTACTTTGGTTTGACCAAACTTCACCAGCCGTAGTTTGTTGCACTAATTGTTTCAAGTAAGATTGCCATTGTCTATATAAGGCAACCCCTGTCTCCGTACGTAGTGGTAGTACATTTTGTTGAATCAGATACACAAGCGCCAAACTCAAAATAATAAGTACGATAGCCCAAATATTCACCTGACCCAATTGCACTTGCCAGTAGCCCACGAAGAAAGTCCCAAATAACCATGCTACCATATAAATCGTTAAGATAGTATAGAATACTTGATTCATTTTACTATAAACGCCCTCTTTATTTAAGGCTTGTTTCGCATTTTGACGGATTTTACGTACCAATTTACGGCCTAAACGTGTGAAAAGTACAACACCCTTACTAGCAGGATTAAAAATCAGTTCATTCAACGAAACCACTTGTCTATGCGCATCTGTTTGCTCAACAACCGCTGCTAGCAGTAATTGGCCAGCTGGATGGTTCGTTTCATTTGTCAATGGTGTTACTTGAATATCTGCGATTTGACCGCGTTTATTGGTAATAAAATGAGCGGCGAGCGTCTTATTTTCGATCATTTCTAAAATCAACAGGACAATGGCCTGTGTATCCGAGTATTTTTTACCTGTTAACATGGCAACACTATGTGGTGCGAAGTAATTAGGTTTTGATTGCACGGCCCCCTTTAGATCAGGAACAGCATTGAAAATAGCACGTTTTTTCATAAATAAGTAAACCGCGTAAGCAAAAATCAGGATAAACAAAGTACCCGATACAAGCCATATTTGTCTCGTCAAACGAGTTTTTTGATTGGCTTCTGCTTTACGGCTAGCTTGCATTTCTTTAATAATCGACTCGCCTTCTGATTCTTTACCTACGTTTGGTTATTGGCAAGTAGCGCAACGGGCATGTACATTTGTACACCAATCACTTCATTCGCACCTAAATTCTCAGCTGTAATGGTTAAACTAGTGCGGTCTTCAGACCAGCTTAAGTTTGTCTTTGCCTTAGAAGAAACAATAATATCAGACTGATCGGCTGGTACCGCTGCTGGGAAGTTCAATGTTAAACTTGCTTCTTCTGTATCATATGGCAATGCTAAGAAATTGGCCTTTAAAATTGACCACTCTGCATAATTCGTCCATAAATCACTAAGGGTACCTGATATTTGGGCGATATGTGGTGCATTTGTAATGGTATTATAGATGGTAATATCCATACCATTCTCTCGCTCAGTTAAGGTATAAGTCCCCACTTCGTTCGAGTCACTAGCTACAAACGGGAAGAATGCATTCGCACTTACACTTTTCATATTAATGGCTAAGTCCGTCAACTTTCCAAGTTCACCTAAATCAATACGATGATTGATTTCATTCTCTGTTCCCTTTACATCAAAGCCAAATGTTTCAGTTTGCTTCATACTGCCGTCATCTTGAATATCAATATTGGTGGCATAATCTGTGACCTTCACTTCTGCCTGTACATTGGTCACTTGACCAGCAAACATAGCGAACATGACAATAGTCGCTGTTAACCAAGTGCTCATTTTAGTGCTTAGCCTCGGATATCTTTTAATAGATGTATTTTTCTGAAACATGACAAATCCTCTTTCCAATTTTCAAACTATTCTGATTACAATAACTACTGCGTTAAAATTGACCCATTAATAGCATCTACAAATACCCTTTGTGTAGTTCCTTCACTTGATTGGATAAACAAGGTCCATACGGGATGGTAGAGGGTAATTTCTTCAAGCATTAGGGTTTGACGATACGATAAGAAGGACGTCACAATGGTTGCGTCATCCGGAATAGAATTGTTTAAAAAGGCATTTTCTAATGCCTGTGCTTGAGTAATGACCGTTCTATCTTCCCCTTGTGCTGCCGATTCACCAGTCACCGTTTGTTCATAGCCATAGACCGCATAATTTTCATTTACTTGGAAAACAATCTCACTCGAGCCATCCGCAATCGGATAATTCTCAGTCGTTTGCTTCATATAAAGAATCGTACCTGCATTTTGATCATAGGTTACAAATTGATACAAGTTACCATCGTATATTTCACTATCTACAAAGTTATCCAATTGGTTCAAGGTATCTTCTGAAAGAGTGCCTGAAACGGTATTGGCATCAACGCCTTTTAAGGGTACTGGTTCATTGATTTGTGAAATAATTTGGCTAGACTCAGACACCACTTCAACACTTTGCGTATCGCTTGTAACAGATAATACTTCATCTATGGTAATCGTTTTATTCTTGGTTCGAATAAAAGGAGTCGTCAATATTTCATCTGAAGGATCATTATAGCTAATGTTATTTGTCTGGAATTCTGTTTCAATGTCTACTGACTGGCTTGCGATTGCTTGGTTAAAAGTACCAATATACTTATCCCAAAAAATATTGATCAAGAAGATATCCAAAATCAAGAATGCAATAATAAAAATGACTTCTACTTTTCTAAAATTCATCTCTAATTTGCCCCCTCAATATTTGCACTCACTTCTTCATCTACAACTGACTCAGATGATGCGGATAGTTCCTCAGCCGTAAGTGTTGCGGACAGATCTTCCTCAACTGGTGTTTTCACCGCTTCTTCACTAACCGGATCACTTAAATCGCTAAAGTAAACGGATAAGTCAACTGGTTCGCCAGTTTCTGTATAACTGGTCGCAAGTGAAGGATATTTGGTCATATCCACAAGATTTTCCAAAATATACCATTCATCGCCCATTTGCACATGCCACGAAGGTACCAATTCCACTAGACGTGACGTTTCCGGATTTTGCACCCAACGGTAGCCTAGTACCAACTCGGAAATGTCTTGATTCGCGTAGCCTGCATTATTTAATAAATTTAACGCATCCACACCACTCATTATGGTATAAGCTTCTGAAAGATCTGAAACTTGTGTTTGAATCGTTAGTGAAGACAGATAAATATTTTTAATTTGGTCCCCATTCATCACAAATTGTGTCTTAGCAACATAATTATTACCAAACACAGGTTGTGAATTCACATATTTACGATAGTTAATGATATCTCCATTACTTCCATCGTATTCGGCATATAACCAAGAATCTTGATCAGGTATAATATCTGCAATTGCACTATTGGTCGCCATTACTTGTGCGTTAAGACTGCTTGCAACTTCTTCACTCACATTTTGAAGTAGCGTTACCTCAAATGTTTCCATGTTAATCGTCAATTGTCGTCCCTCAGTATAATAACGAGCAATTGAGTTTAAAGAATAGTCATGAATATCTTCGGGTGTTTCAAAGAAATGATTTAAAAAGTAGGTATTTGGTTGACGTTCTTGTAAATAGGTTAACTTATTTAAGTGATTTTCTTCAGTTGAAACATAGGTCAAACTATCAGCCAAGCTTACTGGCACAACTGGTGTCAAGGCATGATCATGTTCAGCGAGAAAGTTATTTGTCATTTCTTCTATTTCAGCTATTTCGTTCGTTACCGTTAGACCATACGCAACGTTTTCCGCATCATTCACTAAATATACTTGATTCGTTCCAAGTATATATATGTAACTGGAAATTGCCATTTCTTGTAAATCAACCGGTAATTGCAAAGCATCCGCTAAGAATAAATTTGCCGGTGTTTCATTGGTTAACTTACCTTCAATAAATCCCTGAGAAGCTGCGAAATTACGGATATTGTAAGCAGAGTCTTCTTCATAAGCAGATTCATATTCAAAATTAGATACTATCGTTTTAAATTCTTTGATGGTACCAAAATCGTATATGGCTTCATAACCATCCGTTTCACTATGGACAATTAATTTCTGTGCAGCAATGGCATTGGTTAATTCGTTACCTTCGTCATCACTAGTATTATTAGAAATAGCCATGTTATTCATGCCAGTATTTGTATCACTGGTACTATCTTCCGTTACTTGACTAATCCAACTATTGATGAGTTTAGGCCCATATAGATTACTAATAGAGGCCACCAGACTAATAATTGCTAAGAGCGCTAGTAAAGCATGAATAATCCATTGCCATCTATTCTTCTTCTTCATCAGCCACTCATCCTCTCCAGCCCACTCATCGCTATCGAATTCTTCAAATGGTAGGGAAATAAAGAAAGTTGTCCCTTTATTTTCGATAGAGTTGACCCAAATTTTACCATTATGTAGTTCGATTTCTTCTTTAGCGATAGATAGACCTAAACCAGAACCACCTTGGGCCCGTGATCTAGCCTTATCCACTCGGTAGAAACGATCAAATAAATGTGGAATTGAATCTTGAGGTATACCTAAACCTTGGTCTTGGATACTTAGTACAAGTTGGTTATGTGTGGACATCAATCGAACATAAATAATCCCGCCATCAGGTGAATATTTAATCGCATTGTTCATGATATTATCGATTACTTGAATTAACTTATCTTGATCAATTTCAACCCAGACTTCTTCTTCCATTAATTCACGTTTGATAATATAATTTTTACCTTCATAATCTTCCGATTGTAACATCATTTCAAAACGATCTAACACATGATTCACAAGATCTTTGAAAATCACCAATTCACGATTTAACACCTGTTGCTTAGCATCCATCCGTGATAGGTGAAGTAAATCTGAAATCATTCGAATCATACGATCTGTTTCCGTCTGAATAACATTCAAGAACTCAACGGCTACAGCCTCATCCTTGATTGCGCCATCGACCAAAGCTTCAGAATATGAGCGTACGCTTGTTAATGGTGTACGTAATTCATGTGAAATATTCGACACAAATTGTTTACGGTCTCGTTCAATTTTTTCGTGTTCTGTAATATCAGTCAAAACCCAAACTAAACCAGAAATAAAGCCAGATTCCCGTTGAATAACCGAGTATTCTGCACGAATAATGGTCTCCTCTTCAGCAGTGCCATAATTTAATAAGATTGATTCATGTTGATCAAATAATTCTCTAAATGAGAAGCGATCGGATAAATCAAGGACTTCAATAATGGACTCTCCAATGACTTCTTCTTGCGTTTTATTAAGGATATTCAACGAACGATCATTAATAATCGTGATTTTTCCACGTCTGTCGGTCGCAATAACCCCATCTGTCATATGACGTAGCACAGAATCCAATCTTTGCCGTTCTGCCTCGGTTAAATCTTGCGCATCTCCAACCCTCACAGACAAGTAATTGATAGACTCCGCAAGTTGGCCCATCTCATCCTCACTATTGATATCCAAGGTAGTTGAATAATTCCCTTCCGCAATTTGCTTGGTTTGATCGCGCATCTTTTGTAAGGGATTAATAATTTGTCTTGAAATTAACACCGCTAATCCAGTAGTAAATACAAGTGAAATACCTGAAGCAATTAGAAATAGTGATACGATATTTTGCACCTGGTTGTAAATGGTTTCTAAATTAGTAGATACATTTAAAATACCAATCATAGCGCCAGAAGATGCCGTTGAAAAAATAGGGGTGACGAATTTCTTCACCCTAATTTCTTGTGTTGCATCATAACCTGTAGTTTCGCTTCGAATACCCGTGTATAAAGTCTCCTCAATCGTTGCATCCACGGTTCTTTGGCCAATAAACGACTGTGAAGTTGGATTAGATGTGGCCAAGAGGAAACCATTGCTATCAAATAATTGAATTTCTAATACACCATCATCATTAAAACGACGCAAAATAGCATCAATTTGTGTCTCTTTATCCTCTTCACTTAAATCTTCATCTTCCATCACTGTCTGAATATTAGCAATTAGGAATGTTGTTTGACTCGTAACCTGCTCATCAAAAGAAGTAAGCATCTCTGTTTCAAGTGAACGTATAAAATACGCCCCCACAATTTGCAACGAGATCAGTAAGGTTAATATGAATATGATAGGTATTTTAAAATAAATAGATTTGAAAAAAGGGATGCCCGATTTTTTCTTAGATTTCGCCATACCCTGCCTCTATTCTTGTGTAGGAATCTTCAAGAAATAACCAACACCTCTACGTGTAATCAAAATTTTAGGATGGCTCGGGTTTTCTTCAATTTTTTCACGTAAACGACGCACGGTTACATCTACTGTACGCACATCACCAAAATAGTCATAACCCCATACAGTTTGTAGCAAGTGCTCTCTTGTCATTACTTGGTTAATATGTTGTGACAAATAATGAAGCAACTCAAATTCACGGTGGGTTAATTCAACATCCACACCGTTTTTAGACGCAATATATTCATCTTCATGAATAATTAAGTCCCCAATTTCAATTATATTCTCATTAGCAGCCTCTTCTTCAGGCGCAACCTGTTCAATAACTACATTGTTACGACGAATATTTGCTTTTACTCGGGCTGTTAACTCACGGTTTGAAAAAGGTTTTGTCACATAATCATCCGCACCCATTTCTAAACCAAGTACTTTATCAATTTCACTATCTTTTGCTGTCAGCATAATAATAGGTACTTGGCTTTCTTTACGAATTTGACGGCAAACTTCTAGTCCATCAATTTTTGGTAACATTAAATCTAATACAACCAAATCCGGTTCAAATGATTCAAATTTTTCTAATGCTTGTTCCCCATCGTAGGCTGTATCGATTTCATAGCCTTCATTTTTTAAGTTAAACGATATAATATCTGAGATTGGTTTCTCATCGTCCACTATTAATATTTTTTTCATTATTTATACTCCTTGATTTTAAAAAATCTGATCTTGGAAATGTAACATTGACTTATCGCTTTATTTTAACACCTTTATTTATAATTGCCAATCTAGCTACTTTAAGGGCTTTCATAGTGTTTTTTTACAAAACAAAAACACCATTTTTACTTACAAAAAAAAAGATCGAGGAGGGTAAGAATCTCGATCTTTTTTAATTTTAATATTTAAATTGAGCTTAGTTGTAAGCAGCCATGCTTACAGCAAATGATGGTGCCCAGTATGGGTTAAGTGATTCTGAGTGAACAGTTTCACCAGGACGTTGAGAATGGATGTATTGACCATTACCTAATGAAATTGCTACGTGGTATGGAGATCCATAAGAACCCCAGAAGATTAAGTCGCCTGGTTGTGCGCTAGATACTGAAATCTTAGGACCAGCATATTGTTGTGATGCTGTTGATCCACCAACGTTAACACCGTATGTTTGTTGGTATACATAGTATACAAAACCTGAACAGTCAAATCCTGCAGGTGTTTTACCACCCCATAAGTAAGGAACGCCAACTTGTGCATAAGCATTGTTTAATAATGCTGTTACGTTACCAGCTTGAGCTGCTGCTTCTTTCGCTGCCGCTTGAGCCGCTGCTTCTTCTGCTGCCGCTTGAGCCGCTGCTTCTTCTGCTGCCGCTTGAGCCGCTGCTTCTTCTGCAGCCGCTTGAGCCGCTGCTTCTTCTGCTGCCGCGTCATCTTCAACATTGTAGTCAACAACTACTGGCGTTTCTGCTACTACTTCTTCAACAGCTGGTGTTTCTACTACAGTTTCTTCAACAACTGGTGTTTCTACTACTACTTCTTCAACAGCTGGTGTCTCTACTACAGTTTCTTCAACAACTGTTGTTTCTACTACAGCTGGTGCTTCTACTACAGTTTCTTCAACTGCTGGCGTTTCTGCTACCACTTCAGCTGCAGGTATTTCAGCAACAACTGCTAAGCCAGGAATAGCTAAAGATTGACCAACGATAATTAAATCACCTGATAAGCCGTTAGCAGAACGTAATTCCGCTGCTGAAACGCCAAATGATGCTGAAATTTTGTTGATAGAGTCGCCTGCAACAACTGTGTAGTTACCATTTTCATCAGCTACATAGTTGTTTACTGGTGCTGCTGCAACTGGTGCAGATACTACTGGTGTTTCTAAATCAGTTGTTGTATCTGTAGTTGTGTCAGCTACTGGAGCTGTTTGAGCAACTTCACCTGCAACTTTAAGTTGTTGCCCAACTAAAATTAAGTCACCAGTGATGCCATTTAAGTCACGTAAAGTTTGTGCTGTTGTGTTAAAATCAGCAGCAATTTTATTTAATGTATCGCCCGCTACTACTGAGTAAACATTAGCAGCATCTGCAACGCGTTTAGTTTTCGCTACAACTGGTGTTTCTAATGTAGGAATATTTAAACGTTCACCAGCAATGATCAAATCGATATTGCTGATTGCGTTTGCTTCTGCAATATCCGCAATTGGTAAATCAAATTTGCGTGAAATTGATGATAGCGTGTCGCCTGATGAAATTGTATATAACTCATCGGCTGAAACATTTGTTGTTGCAAAGGCTGCTAATGCAGCGGACGTGGCTAGAGATGTTCCAACCATTTTCTTAACTGAATACTTCATAAATTTTCTACCCCCTGAAAATTGTTTACATTGCTATTATATACATGCGAGGTCGTGATTTCCGTAACAATCAGGTTACAAATTATTTACTCTTTCTTACACTTTTCGCTTCTTTTTCTAAATAAGTTCGCCAAAAATAGCAATTAATTTGAAAGCCTTGCGATTAAAGTTTTAAGAAACCATAAAGAAAACGTGCTTCATCAATGTTTTAAGTTTAGTTTAAGAAAGGATTAGAATTTGAAAAATGATTATAAAATGCAAATATATCGTAATAATTCTGTAACAATATCGAAAAGTGGCGTAAAAAAACCTAGCTATTTTTCAAATAGCTAGGTAAATGTCTAAATTGTACACTTTTAATACAAGCCAAAGATTAAAAGTAATGCACCAGGTAAATTATTTAAAAAATGAAGGAGGATTGCAGCCTTCAAATTTTTATGCTTCCAGTAAGCCATAAAACAAGCTGAACCGATTCCAGCATATAATAGAAAAGAAATCACGTTGCCTGATAAATGCAAACTAGAAAAGAAGAGCGAACTTAAGATAATGGCAGGCCAAAAATACTTTTCTTGGAACATCCCTTTGCCGATCATGCCACGGAAAATAATTTCTTCCATGACTGGAGCCAAGGTAATGACACTTAGTCCTAGATTTAGTGATAAGAGTATGTGTGGGTTATCGCCCAACATTCCAAAAATCATTTCATCATTAACTGTCGTCTCAGTACCATAAACCCAAGCCATGAGTTGACTCATGACAACTTTAAAAATCAAGATACCCAAATATAAACCTGCAACATGAAGCAAATCTTTCTTCGTGAGCGATTGGAAATTCTGTGGATGCTTCTTTTGGTAACTTCGATAGAACCAAACAGTCATCACAAACATGAAAAGCAAGCTCAAAATACCGAGCAAGACCAACATATTACCATCTAGCGTGTTTCCATACATAGTATACACTTGCGGAACTGCCACAATAAACATGTAGGCAATCGTCCAAAAGATGACAAGTAAAGCCCCTACGAAAAATTGCTTAAAACCAAATGCTTCATCATCTGGATACAATCGCGATCGATTTTTCTGATCCCCACGTCCAATCACCTCATCCGTTTGCCCATATCCGCCACCAAATTTTACTTTTTACTCAGCTGAAAAATCAAACGTCCCTTTGCTATGTGCCTTCAAATTCATATAAGAACCATGGCCTTCATACACTTGTAGAGCCACAACATCCTTACGACTTTCTTCATCCGGATACACATCTTTTACATAAGGATTATCCTTCAAAATCGCTTCTAAATAGGCTTGATCCACCGCGCGCACCTTGCCATCCACCGTAATTGCTTGAATACCATCTTCATCATTCAACAAACCTGAAATTGAAACATGTTCATTTGCCATCAATTGCTTATAGAAATCATTACTTTCCTTAGTCATGAAAAAAATGCCATTCTCATTCGCAACACCTACGTTGGCATATCGCGTGCGTGGTTTCCCATCCGCATCTACAGTCGCAAACACAGCCGCCCCTATCTTTGCTAATACATCCATATAATCTTGTAATTCCATCAAATCATCTCCTAAAAATCATCTTTCTTCTATTATAAAATAAATAAAGCAAAAGAAGTACCGATAACCTAAAGAAAATCAAAAAGAGGGCTGAACAAAGCCCCCTCTCGCATGAGGTATCAATATTTATATAGTTACTTTCCTAAAAATTGTTTTGATAAGAAATGCACAACTTTAGCCACGTTAGAACATGAAGCTACGTTCGAAAAGCAACCCTTTGCCCACCAATTTTCCGCTGGTTGAACGCTAAACGCCTTTTCTCTCATCCTTTGAACATCCAAATTATTGAATAGTATGCGTTAAGCTAGTAACGATGTTGTCACTGGCATTTCCTACGTAGATTGGTAGTCTCCTGCTTCAACCACAAAATCATGCGCCGCGTCATCCCAAACACTTAATGGATGATTTGTTGCGAAAGGATCGATGGTAATCACAACGTCTTGATGCTCACCAGCTTGTAAGTTTACTTTTTGGAAGCCAACTAAACGCATCGGTGGTTGGCCATCAACTGGAATGCCTACATAGACTTGGACAACTTCTGCACCTTCTCGGTCACCGGTATTGGTTACAGTTGCTGAAATATTGATTGGGGCATGTCCATCAGAACTTGCTTGATCAACAGCGACATTTGAGATATCGAATGTCGTATAAGATAAACCGTGACCAAAGGCAAAACCAGGTTTTACACCTTGACCTTGGTACCAACGATAGCCCATTTCTAAACCTTCAGAGTAATGGATTGTTGGGAACCCTTCTCCTTCGTTGACACCTGGGTAACGTTCTTCGTGACCGTATGAAATCATATCTTCATCACGAGCTGGATACGTTGTTGGTACTTTCCCTGATGGGTTTACTCGTCCGAATACGAGGTCAGCTACTACATGTCCGTCTTCAACACCTTGGTTCCAGAATTCTAAGACAGCATCCGCTTGGTCAATCCATGGCAAGACCACTGGTGTAGAGTCTTTTAAGACAACCACAGTATGGTCGTTTATACCTAACAATGCATCAACCATAGTATCTTGATCTTTGGGTTGATGTGGGGTCTTCATATCCGCACCCTCAGTAGCCACTAAACCTGCCATAATCACGACTGCATCTGCTGCAGCAACCGCATCTTTTGCTTCATTTAAATTACTTAAATCGTCCGCTACTACAAATAAATCAACTGTTGTTGAAGAACCTACATCAGCTAGAACATCTGTCATCCCTTCAGCTGGCGCTACTGTATACAATGGATTTACTTTCGAAGAACCACCACCACCTTGGGTTGCAAATTGAGCAAATTTCGCAAGTCCGACAATCAATACCTTGTCATGTGCTGTTGGATTTAAAGGTAATAAGCCTTTATCATTCTTCAATAAAACAGCCGATTCTTCACCAATACGACGTGCACGTGCACCATTGGCTTTGGCATCAATGGCACCAGGATTATATTCACGACCAAACACATTAAATTTAAACATTTGTGTCAATCGACGAATCAAAGCACGGTCAATCGTCGCCTCTGCCAAAGATTGATCAGCTAATGCAACTTTAATATTGGTTTCATTGAGCCATTTCGCATTTGGCATTTCATGGTCCATCCCTGCGTTCAATGATCCTGCAGCTGAACGTGCTGACCAAAATTACTTTGCACATAGCCATCAAAGCCCCATTCTTTACGTAAAATGTCATTTAATAAGTAACGATTTTCTGTTGCGTAAGTACCACGAACCCGATTATAAGCAGACATGATGGCAGCAACTTCACCATCTTTGACTAACATTTCAAAAGGTAGTAAGTACAATTCACGCAAAACATTTTCGTCAATTTCTACAGAATAGCGGAAACGTTCATCTTCTTGGTCATTTACAGCAAAGTGTTTCCCCATCGCAATGACATCATGACTTTGAATTGCTTTCGTAATTTCTACACCCATCACACCTGATAGGTATGGATCTTCTGAAAAGTATTCAAAGTTACGTCCTGAAATTGGTAAACGATGTAGACAAACTGCTGGTCCCTCAAGGACATGTTGGCCTAAAGTAAAGGTTTCCTCACCGATAATATCCCCATAAGTATATGCTAGATTTGGGTCAAAAGAAGCAGCAACCCCAATCGTCATAGGTAAAGCTATCGCTTTAGGACTAGGCATACCATCACCCATTCCAACACCTACCGGTCCATTAGTAATACGGTAGCGCGGGATGCCTAACGCATCAATAGCATCCAAGTGACGTTCTACTTGGATTTGTTCCGACAATTTTTCCATACCTTCGTCATCTTCGATACCATCCATTGTTGCATAGATATCGATGGTAGCTTTGGCACCATGTAATTGATTGATTTTTTGATCTAAATCCATATTTGCAACAAGTAAGCTTGCACGTTCCTTAGGTGATAAACTTGTATCCATCCAAGGGAATTCTTTTGTATTTGTATCCATTTTGACCCTCCAACATTAACTTAGTATGCGGTTTTATTTTTATGAAAACAATTTTTTACTCCACCATCCTACACCAACTTGTATTATTTGACCACCATTCGCATAAGCAAAATAGCAATATTTGCAATATTTGTAATATAAAAACCTTGTTTATTTTTCTTTGCATTTGGTCAAATTGTTTTCATTTGCTTTTTCAATTACTAGCCTATATGCTGGGCATGATGAAATCAAAGTAAAGAGGGAGATAACGTGAAAATAACCATACGCAGACGTCATATAGGAGAGATTCCCTTATTAGAAGTGGTACCCAGTGATGATAAAAATAGCCCACTACCCCTGATTGTCTATTACCATGGTTGGCAGTCGAGCAAGGAGTTAAATTTAACCCAAGGTCGTAAACTAGCTCAGGCTGGTTTTCGCGTCCTATTACCTGATGCCATGAACCATGGCGCACGCAAACAAAATGTCTCAGCTATTCCTTCATTAACTTTTTGGCAAAGTATCCAGAGTAACTTGTTTGAATTTGGTGCCATCATTAGTCATTTTCGCAAATTGAACGTCATTTTAGATGACAAAATAGGTGTTGGTGGTACTTCAATGGGTGGTCTTACATCTAGTGCCCTTTTGACCCACCATCCTGAAATTAAAGTTGCCTCATGTATGATGGGTTCACCAACACCAATCCAATATCGCGACCGCTTAATCCAACATAGTAAGACCATGACCACTCGTTTCGTGCCGGAAGATCTCGTTGACTTAACAGCATGGGTTGATCGCTATGATTTGTCCACGCATATGGATACTTTAAATGGGCGACCATTCTTTATCTGGCATGGGGAAAGAGACTGGCGCGTACCTTATGACCAAACCTTACAATTTGTCGAAGCACATAAGGACATGGATAATATTCACTTCGTCCATGAAGATGAGGACCATTTAGTCAAAACAGAGACCATGGATATGATGACCGCTTTCTTTGTAAAATATTTGTTATAAACAAAAAGACCACCTAGCCTAATCGCTTGGTGGTCTTTTTAGAGAGTATGTCTTTTACATTACTTATTCAGCATTTAAAGCTGCAACAGTGATGTAGTTGTATGGTTTGTTGAAGTGAGGCAAGAAGAAGATGTCTAACAATGCTAATTTATCGATTGTTAGTTGTTCTTGGATTGCTAATGAGAACATATGAATGCCCATTGACATATCGTAATCTGATGCCATTTGCGCACCAACGATACGACGAGATTCTTCTTCATATACAATACGTAATTTCACGTCTGCATTTTCGTCTGCTGGCATGAAGTCTGGTAATTGTGTATCTTCGATATCTGTGTATTTCACTTTCAAGCCATTTTTTTCAGCGGCACGAACAGAGAAACCAGTTGATACTAATTTTTTATCAAAGATTGCGATACCGTTTGATCCTTGAACACCAGCACCTTCAAGATGTGTACCTAAGATATTTGTAGCAGCAACAATACCTGAGCGAACAGCGTTTGAAGCTAATGCGATGTAAGTAGTGTCGTTCGCAGCGTTAGAGTAGTTTGTTGCACAGTCACCAACAGCATATACAGAGTCATCGCTTGTTTTGAATGTACGGTCTACTAAGTAAGCACCATTTACAAATTTTTCTAAATGACCTTCGCCTAATGCAGCATTTGCACGGAAACCAATTGCATTGATGATAACGTCAGCTTTGTATTCGCCTTTAGTTGTCTTCAAGCCAGTTACTTTACCGTTTTCACCTAAGTATGCTTCTGCTAATTCACCGAAGTGTGTGTGGATACCATTGTCAGTTAAGTTTTTGTCCATGATTTCAGCGAATTCTACATCATAGTAGTTCATTAATGAATGTTCTTCAGCATCAAAGATATGTACTTCTTTACCACGAAGGGCTGCCGCTTCAGCAATTTCAACACCAATATAACCAGCACCAATAACACATACAATGTTTGCGTCTTCAGCTGCTAAAGCTTTATCAACTTGTTGGCCTTCTTGGAATAATTTCAAGAAGTGTAAGCCTTCTAAATCGTTACCTGGTAATTTAGGTGCGATTGGAAGAGATCCTGTTGCTAAGACTAATTTGTCATAGCTTTCTTCTAATTTTTCACCTGATTTTGTTTCAGCATAAACAACTTTATTTTCGAAGTCGATTTCTTTTACTTCAGTTTCTAGAGAGATTTTTGCACCCTTCGCTTCAAATTCTGCAGCGTTAGTATAGAATAATCCTTCATAGCTATCGATTTGACGACCAACCCATAAAGCTGTACCACAACCTAGGTAAGATAGATTAGAGTTACGGTCTAATAATGTTACTTCAACATCTTGACCTGATTCTAAAATAGTATTAGCTGCTGAGATACCTGCATGGTTAGTTCCGACTACAACGACTTTCATATGTTTATCCTCCTCGGCATACTTGCCAATTGCTCATTTATTTACAAGCAAAGAATAACACGCCTTTTTCATGATTACAAAACATTCTTGTACCAATTTAGCGCTTGCACAAAGTCAAAAATTCGCAAATTTTCGACTAAGTTTGTGAAATAGTTGTTAAACTTATATGTAAGCGCTACTTTCATTGCATTTTTTGTCTTTTTTTCAAAAAATAACCAAAGTCAAACAAATTCATTTTTCACAAATTCAACTAGTTTTGTACCGATATTGTATTTTTATTGGCTTTATTGATGTTATAAAATAAAAAACACCGAGCATAGCTTGATGTTTCGCATTATACAAAACCCTGCTATACATGGTATTTTTCAGTTTTTTTACATAAAAAAAAATCTATAAGTGATATTTCTTCAACTAAAATTACAAGCGATCAATTTCATCATTCGTGAGTAAGTGATGACGTAAACTATCCAAAAACTTCACATGATCAGTATCTTCTTGATTGGCAGAATTGGCTTTTAGCGTTTCTCTGTAACGTACGTCTAATTTTAGAATCTTATAAATTGAAGCAAGGAATGGTACCCCTAGCAACATTCCTGGAATACCCATAAGTCCTGCGCCAACCGTTACAGCGAAAAGTACCCACATACTTGGTAATCCAATAGAATCTCCCACCACACGTGGATAGATGAGATCGCCTTCTACTTGTTGAATGATTAAAACGAAAATGATATACACAAATGCATAGGTTGGGTTTAGGCTAATAGGATGACGACGCCAATTGCACCGGCCATGAAGGCACCTAAAATAGGAATCAAAGCAAGGACACCTTGCAATACCCCTAGCATTGCGGCATAAGGAATTTGTAAAATCAATAAGCCTGCTGTTACTAAAACACCTAGAATTACCGCTTCCGTAACCATACCCGAAATAAATTTAGAGAATGTTTCATTTGCAACGGCTAAAACGTTCAATAACAAGTTCTCAATATCATTGGGTAAATACACAGCCATAGAGCGAGTGATTTGTTTACCTAATTTTTCTTTAGAAGCCAAAATGTAAATGGCAAACATTAAGGCTAAGAAAATATTGGTTACGGCAGAAACAGAGGTTGTCAACACTGCAATTGAAGTAGCTGCTACACCAGAAGCAATTGAATTCACACCTGAAGCTACACTTGACACAACACTAGACCAATTGACCTTCATTTGGTCAGTTAATTGGTTTAACATTGGGACCAATGCCTCTTGCTGATTAAACCAATTCTGAATGTTTTCTACTAAAGTTGGCACAACTTCGACCAGTGTCATCACGGCTGATGCTAGTTGCGGAATCACAATAATCACAACTGCTGTGATAGCCAAAATGATTACTAATAAAGCGAGGATAATTGCTAACGGTCGTCTAGATGCCTTCAAATATTTATTATCCGACTTAGGAAAGAGATGTTTCTCAAACCAACGCATGGGAATATTTAATACAAAGGCAATCATGCCCCCTAAAATGATGGGGAAGAGAACTGACCATAAGATGCCCACTGCACCAACGATACTCGACCAATAAATTATTGCTAAAATGAAGACTGCGATGAGTGCGAGCCACTGTAGCCCTTGTTTTGTAGGACCTGTCCATTTTTTCATTCTGTGTCACCTTTTCTTTCTTCTATTATTTATCTATTTTAACATAAGCTTTTTTAAAAGCTTGTATGATAAGGATTTATGCAAGCGTAAAAATGGTTTTATACTTGATTAAAATAATATATCCGTTTACATCGATATCTTCGCAATTATTTGTGATTGATTGTACAATATAGGCAACAAGAATATTTTTGCTATTTATGGATGCACGTCTATTTTTACTACTGATCAACTTCACTATTACAATTGGAAAAGATAGATAAAGGAGAATTATCATGGGAAAATTAGCCAACAAAGTAGCTATTGTAACAGGTGGTGCATCCGGTATCGGCAAAGGTATTGCTGAACTATATGCCAAGGAAGGTGCCAAGGTTGTGGTCGCAGATATAACCTTGCGGGTGCCCAAGCAGTCGTGCAAGCAATAGAAACTAATGGGGGTATTGCTACTGCCTTTGAGGTAGATGTAGCGGTCAACGCAAAAATGCTAGCCTTAGTTCATTACGCGATAAACACTTATGGCACTATCGACATTTTGGTGAATAACGCAGGGATTATGGACCATAATGAACCTGTTGCTGAGATTCAAACTGAAAAATTTGAACACATCTTTGCCGTTAACGTATACAGCGTCATGTATGGTATGCGCGCAGTCGTTGATTACTGGCTGGCTGAAGATAAACCAGGTAATATTATCAATGTGACGTCAATAGGTGGGTTACTCACAGGCGTAGCGGGTACAACTTATACTGCTTCTAAACATGCAGTCACTGCGATGACTAAGTCCACTGCCTTCATGTATGTCAACAAAGGTATCCGCGTAAACGGTATTGCCCCAGGTGGTGTAGCAACGAATATCGCCTCTACTATGACGGATTTGAGCGATTTTGGCAACAGTCGTATTGGCCAAGTAGCCGCCTTGAATCCGCGCATTGGTCAGCCAAATGAAATTGCGACCGTTGCTGTATTCTTAGCATCTGATGACGCCAGTTTCGTGACCGGCACGATTATTGTTGCTGACGGTGGTTTTACCGCAGGCCTATTATAATTGACTGTTTCTAGAAAAGGAGGTTGGAACTAAAGTCCCACCCTCCTTTTTTGATTGTTATAAAAATCATGGATTGTAGTAGTTACGGCACAACTCAACTTTTATGCCTTTTTGACTGTGACCTATTCTACTCATATAAGTCACTGGTTTAGTTAATGAGGGGCTTGTTTTCTCAGATAAGTCACGGCTTTAGTTAATGAGGGGCTTATTTTCTCAGATAAGTCACATCTTTAGTTAATGAGGGGCTTATTTTCTCAGATAAGTCACTTCCTCAGTTACCAAGTGGCTTATTTGGCTCATATAAGTCACAGGTTTAAGGATCCTACACTTTAAGATGGAAAAGCCATTATTTATACGCTGCCCCGGTCCATCTTTTGATACCTATCCTATTTGTATCCACGGCGAATTACTTGTATACCCTAGCTCATAAGGGTATGATACAGATAAAATACAGCTTCATCCTTAAGCATTCTTGCAGAAAGTAGTGACAGCATATGAAATTAGTACTTGTACGACATGGTCAAAGCGAATTAAATCTCCGAAATGTCTTTACTGGTTGGTTGGATCCCGAATTAAGTGCCCTTGGTGTCAAGGAGGCACATGCGGCAGGTGAGGCGCTTAAAGCGGAGGGTATACTTTTTGATACCGTCCATACCTCTGTATTAACCCGGGCTATACAAACGACTTATTACACCTTGAATAGTTTAGAACAATTGTATTTGCCCGTCCATAAACATTGGCGACTCAATGAACGACACTATGGCGCTTTGCAAGGCCTAGACAAGGCTGAAACGGCGGCCATTCATGGTGATGAACAAGTCCATATTTGGCGTCGTTCATATGATGTGCGACCACCAAAAGCGACTGGTAATACCTTCGATCGTCGATATGAAGATTTGGATATCGACCATTTGTTAGCCGGTGAAAGTTTAAAAGATACCCTAATACGTACCATGCCTTACTGGGAAGATCATATTGCAGCCGACCTCAAAGAAGGCAAGAACGTCTTAATCGTGGCTCACGGGAATAGTTTGCGATCATTAACTAAATACCTAGAAAATATTTCTGATGAGGCTATTCCCGATTTAGAAATTGCTACAGGTGAACCAATTGTATATGACGTGAATGATCATCTACATATCACGAATAAGAAAATTTTAGTCAAAAAAACATTTGAATAGCACAAGAAAAGCCAGAGACGTCAGGTCCCTGGCTTATTTTGTATCCATAATTTTTTTCTAGCTGATTCATTTATTCAGGATAATACGTGAAAAAATGGAAGCCTGTTTCATTTATATCGCAAAATAAATGGAACATATTTAAGAATATTAACCTATATATGGAAATAAATGAAAATCCTCAAAATGATTCATTTATCGACTTAAATAAATGAACGATTTAGCGGAAAATTCACTTATTTCATCCAAAAAATCAAGAAAACAAATCATTTTCATTTATATAATCAAATAAGTGAAACGCAATCTTTTTCACGCTGTTGTCCTGCCAGCTTGTTTTGTATAATTCGATGCGAATCGTTCCTCATAGACATGCGCGAGTGCGGTCAACTCATCGGGCATTGGCCAATTTGCTTCATAGCCATTCATAATATCCCGAAATACATTCAGGCAATTATGCCAGCCTGTCGCAGTCGGCACAATCCAATCGGGACTATCAAAAGTATGTGAGAACTTCAAGAGTGTGCCCGTGCCCGTTTCTGTAGCTTCTAATCTAATGTGGATAACATCCGTAGCATCTTCAATAAATTCGAATTCACGCGGTGCATCCAACTTTGTAATCATACCGTGATATTTAGCGCCTTCCCCATCATCAAATTTGATGTGACCGCCAACCTTCACGTCCATCACACCTGTTGCAAATGGATACCATTGAGCGAAAATATTAGGATCCACCAAAGCATCAAATACGAAACTTGGTGTAAAACGCAATTTCCGTTCAAAATACAGGGCATAGCGATGATCATGTTCTATCAACTGTCCATATGGCATGCAACCACCCCCTTATGCTAAATCCACCAAGTCTTGAATGATGATTTTCTTCATCTGCATCATTGCTTGAATTTGGGCTGGCTTTGTTTGGAGCGCGCCCATATTAGCTGGAATAATCTGCCACGACAAGCCAAATTGATCTTTGGCCCAACCGCATTGCTCTGCTTCAGGTACGAAACTTAACTTGTACCAGAAATAGTCAATCTCCGCTTGATCATCGCAAAGAATGGTGATGGAAATTGCTTCGTTAAAGCGGAAAACAGGTCCGCCATCGAGTGCAATGTATTGATGGCCACCTAAGGTAAATTCAGCTGTAATGACCTTACCTTCCATCCCCTCAAAATGTTCATCTAGAGTGGCATCCGGGTAACGGACAATTTGCTGGATATGAGAATCAGGAAAAGTATCTACGTAATATTGGATGGCTTCTTCACAATTGCCATCACTAAACCATAAACAAGGTGCTAAATTTTTCATCGTGTATCCTCCTCCATTAAATGGATTACAGGTGTATTGTATGCCCTTACATTTTATCACTTATCAATTCTTTTTTATACAAAAATTTATCATTATAAGAATAAAGACATTTAGGTATTTTCTATCATTGAAAAATAATAAGCGTGCGAAACACCCAGTGCCTCACACGCTCATCGTATCTTGGTTTATTTTTTGTTTTTTTCTTTCTGCTTATCTTTTTGGTAGATAGTATCCACCATCACGGCAATGGCGTTATCTCCTGATACATTAGCTGCTGTACCAAATGAATCTTGCGTGATATACAGTGAAATAGCCAGTTGGTTGAAAGATTCAGTTAAACCAACCATTGGTAAGAATGGCAAGGCTGACATAATCGCCCCACCTGGTGCACCTGGCGCTGCCACCATGGCAATACCCAACACCATGATGAACGCAATCATCGTACCCAATGAAATTGGCATACCGTACATCAATAGGATAGCTGTTACAACTGAAGTGATGGTAATCATTGAACCAGCCAAATGAATGGTCGCACACAAAGGTACAACAAAGTTGGCAATTTCTTCAGAAACACCATTCTTCTTGGCAATTTCCACGTTAGTTGGAATAGTCGCTGCTGACGATTGCGTACCCGCAGCAGTTAACCATCCTGGGATTTGATTCTTCATCAAGGTAATCGCATTTTTCCCGCCATAAGATCCAGCAAATAAGAACATAGCTGAAATATAGATGGTATGTAGGACAACTGCTGTGATTAAGACCTTCCAGAAGACTGACATAACGGCAAATACAGAGCCTGAATATGACATGTCCGCGAAGTTGAAGAAAATATAGACTGGCAATAATGGAATAACAACTGTTTGCAAGGCTAGGTCAATAATTTTCCCAAAATCTGTGAAAATGGCTAACAAGCCTTCACCACGGCCCTGTGTCCGCAACCACGAGATGCCTAGACCGACCATGAAGGCAAATACGATACCTGACGTCACAGAAAACATGGGTTCAAGACCAATGGAGAACAAGGCAGTTGCCCCTTTTCCAGATGACTGAATTTTGTCAGCTAAATCTGTTGTAATAAAAATGGGGAATAAATTGCTCGCAACAAGATAGGTGAATGTCCCGGCAATCAATGTTGAGCCATAGGCAATGCCTAGGGTGATACCTAATAGTTTTCCAGCATCTTCCGCTAATTCCGCAATCCCCGGAATAATTAAACCAACAATCATTAATGGAATGATCCAGCTTAAGAATTCAGAAAAAATGCCTGAAAGCGTCTTGAATAGTTCGAAGACGAAGTCAGGCAGAAAACTAAATTGCCCAACGATAATACCTAAAATAATAGCAACCACTAACTTAAGTGCTAATGGCATGGTGAATTTCTTTTTTGACATGAGATGACTACATCCTTTCAAATTGTCTTACGCATAGAAAAAGTCC
The DNA here is from genome assembly GCF_002252085.1 of Aerococcus sp. 1KP-2016. GTDB lineage: Bacteria > Bacillota > Bacilli > Lactobacillales > Aerococcaceae > Aerococcus. The sequence goes on along the minus strand of NZ_NEEY01000004.1, from coordinate 45,226 downwards.
CATAGCATCTATGGGGCTTATATGAGATTCCACTTACAATTTTAACAGATTTTTAATCAAATTTGTGAGAAAATTCTTTTAATAATTCATTCGCTTCCTGCCATGCTGGGTAATACTGATCCATTAAGCTATAGAAACGCTTGTTATGATTGGTTTCTAAGAGGTGGACCAATTCGTGGGCTACGACAGATTCTAGACAAATGAGTGGCATTTGCACTAAGAGTAAGTTGATGGAAATCGTCTTTTTATTGATATTGCAGCTCCCCCACCGTGTCTTCATCAGACGCATGGTGAATTTGTTGGCGTGGACGCCCATCTTAGGTTCAAGTCTTGCCGCCACTTCTAACGTTTTTTCTTTTAGGGTTTCCCGCAAGAACTTATCCATAACGATGCCCCTATCGTCTCTGCTAGCCCCCTTTTTCACGGACAGATAAATGGTTCCATTGTCAAAATGACCGCCGCTTGGTTGGCTACTTTCTTCGACTTTTAAGGGATACATTTCCCCAAATAAATGATGCATCTCGTCAGTAACATATTGCTTGGCACTTGCCTCGGCAGCAGCGAATGCTTCGGCTTGCATGGCCTCGATTTGTTCAAGATTCGATATGAAGAAATGTTCGATTGCAGCTTTCGATGCATGCATGGGTACGGATATCCTAATAGAGGGATTAGATAATACAATCCGCAAAGTAATATTTTTGTAGGACGCACTACGATTGATGATCACGGGATGGTCTGCAATAATCATAAATTGTTGCATGGTGATATACTCCTTTGCTTAAACTGCTTGTGACTACTCGCCTTCGTTGATTTCAGCGACGAGATTATCATAATTAATGTCAGCCTTCATAAATGCTTCATTATCAATGGCAAAGTGTTGGTCAAAATGACGGACGGTTTGAATCGCAATATGCCCTTGATTGATGACATAGTCTAAGATATGGCCACCAAATTGTCGATCTTCTGAGATAAAGTGACAATGAAAGCCTTGTTTCACTACACCTTCGAATAGATAGGGACCATAGACACCGATACAAGTCCCTTTTACATTTTGGGTTTTAAATTCTGGTTGCACACGGCTCGCCTCAACAAAACGTGGATACGGCTTTTCCGTGCGCGGAATGACTCGCGTATGCATACTTTCAAAGCTACCTTCTATTTTGATCACAGAAAATGTATGTAAGGATTGTAGCTGTGTCTTGAGCACTTCTTGAAAATCTAGCATATTCATGGGCGTAGCCACATCGAAGGTATGGTGAGATTTGAAGAAGGTCACCGATGCATAGGGTACGGTTTCTTTACCCGTCAATTCAATTAATTGACCGTCTTTGCGAGCTTGATAGGCCTGACCGTCTATGACAATCAATTCCCCGTCTAAGTGGTCCATGGTACCAATACCATAATTACCGTGTTCGAGTAGTGCATCGATGGTCATTGACCCGTCAAAAAAACCTGCCATGAGGTCACCTAATGTTTGATGTTGGAATAATCTTGTCATCTGAAAAACCTCCATTTACGCGTTCTTTACTTAAACTATACTAAACGTTTCTAGTGTTCGTCGCAAGCGAATCTAAAAGGCGAGGCTTGCTATTTGCGTAAAAGATTCCCTATACTTAGGAATGAATGCAATATAGTAAATATGAATGAGGTGAACACATGATTTCACACGAACTCCCATTAATGCCGATTGGCCCTGATGAAAAACGCTGGTTAGCTGAAATTACGGGTGATGATGAAACATTTGTACTAAAACGCGACTTCCAACCCGAACTAAAACCTGGTGTTTGGCAAATTTTTGACGGTTGGTATCAAATTCACGGACAATTTCCTGGCATATCCCCCTTTGAAAAGGAATATGTCATTGTTCAAGATGGCCATATGATGCGGCACTTGGATTTTCGCTATATGATCAATGAATTACCTAAAATCAAGGCTTATGAAGAACAACGCAAAGACCGCATAATTTACCAAATTACGACCATTTTAGATGAGATTGTAGCCGAAGCCCCCTATGAAGGCGTGGAAGAAGCCATGTTGGAGCAAAAAGAAGCCATGTCCATGGTGGAAACGTCAAGTGAACTATTGAATGGCTTGACGATTTTACTCAAACAAAAAGACCAAATGATCAAGCGATTTAAAAACTACTATGATCAATCGGACTTGAATGAATGGCAATAATGATACAAAAGAGGCTGGGACAAAAGATTAAAATCATAGATTTTTCGTCCTTACAGTGTACGTTTCTTGTGAGCCGTGGGACCATTGAAAGCCAAGGTCATTCAATTTGAAATCGAGCCAAGGTCTCGATTTCATCCTCTTTCACAGCTAAGGAACTACCCTTTCAGTCCTTTAACCTGTTCCCATGATATATTTCAATCAAAATTGATAAGAATTTTTTCAAAGTAAAAGGCGTACACAACTCTTTTTAAGAATTGTGTACACCTTTTTAGCGGCCTTTTGTATCAGCCTCTTTTAATTTCAATCACTATTTACCGTATATTTGAATACAGTAACTGCCTACCATTTCTTCTTGTAATCTGGTTGATAGGCAATAATTTTGTCTAATAAGGTCTGTGGATCTGCATCAATAATGACCATATCCCGGTACTGTTGGTGCAAGAACCCTTCAGCCACGGCATGATCCAAATAGGTCAATAGCGGTTGATAATAATTATTTACATTCAATAAGGCAATCGGATGATCTAAATAACCCACCTGTGCCCATGTATATACCTCAAACCATTCTTCCATGGTACCAGGTCCACCTGGTAATGCAATAAAAGCATCGGCTAAGGCCATCATCTTTGCCTTACGTTCTTGCATCCCGTGAACCACATATAGTTGATCTAGATTAGGATGTTGAATTTCATTATCAACTAATTTTTGAGGCACAACGCCGATAACTTTGTCCCCCGCCGCCAATGCACCATCAGCCAAAGAGGCCATACACCCTACATTAGAACCACCAAATACCAAGGTTTTCCCCGCTTGCGCCAGCACTTGTCCCATTTCCCTCGCCTTTGCTTGATATATTGGGTCATTACCCGCTGAAGACCCTAAATAAACTGCCACACTTTCAATTGCCATTGTATTTCCAACCTCTCATTTATCAATTTGTCGATTTGTTGATTTGTTGATTTGTTGATTTGCATACCATCTTGTTTCAACAGAAAAAACGGATATTCAACGAGCCCCCAAATTGACAGTATTCGCAACTAGATGCTATGATTTCCCTAAAAGGGGTGTGCTATTTTGAAAACATACAATTATACAGAATTAACTGATGAATTAGTCATTGACGTTCGTGACAACACCATTTTCCGTTCGGGTCATTTAGCAAACAGTTTAAACCTAACTGCTAAACAAATGCCGAAATATTACCCAGCTTTAGTAGAAAGTGGTCAGACGATTGTTGCAGTTGTAAATGATTCAAGTGATTTAGATGCAATCGATACAGTTGTCTTTGCTGGTTATATCTTGTTCGATGACATCGATGCTGATGCATTGGTGACAACAGATACTATTAAAGCTGACGATTTCTTAACCTTAGATACAGACTATGTCTTACTAGACCTACGTCACCCAGACGAAATTACTCGACCAGCACCTAAGAAAAATCTAGTCAACATTTCATTAGAAACCTTACCAGAGAACTTAGACCAATTAGATAAAGACGCAACCATCTATACCCTGTGTGGTTCAGGTGGTCGTGCCACTGCAGGTGCAGCTTATCTAGCTAAAAATGGCTTCACCAATACCCACGTCATTGAAGGCGGTATTAAAGCAGTCATCGAAGCACAAAATAAATAACTATCATAGATGAAAAGAGCCGTCAACACCCCTAAAAGTGTTGGCGGCTCTTTTATTAATGTCGATTAAGTACATGTAGAATATGTTTCGCGCTTTCCATGGGGAATGGCACGTCTTTTGGTGCGTACATCTCCACCGTTTCCACATATCCAATCGTAGAGAAAGAATTCGCATATCCTAAAGGCACTTCAACGAGATCCCCTACTTGAATTTTCTTGTTGTCGGTAATGTAATATCTTATTTCATCAGATTCTTGGAAAGAAACCCCACAGACAATTTGTTTCTTTCTTGATTTTAAATCGATTTGCTGTAACCCGTGCAAGATTTCACCCTTACCAAAGTTATCTAACGTATCTTGAATAGCGTCTACAATTAAAAACCAATTTTCAGGCAAGTGCGCCAAATCAAAACGACCTTTGATTTCTTGCGTATCACGTTTTGCGTACTCAATCACTAATTCGAAAGTAATCGTTTCATCAGGATTTTTGGGTGTTTTTCTTTTTGGTATATCAAGATCCTTCAACAATCCTTCATCTTTTAAATCGTCCATCAACATTTTTATCCGATTCTTCATTTTGAAAAAATGACGTGCCTCAGAATTTTCATCAAGATTTTGAATAATTTGCACGGTTTCAGTTTCCCCGTCAATCACTAAGGATTCAGTATAACGCCAAGTGGTTATCAGCTCCTCCCCACTAATTGAAAGCGGTCGTGGTAATTTGCTTTTACGATGATAATTCAAGGTTAGCCGAGTAATTTCATCGCCATCATAAGGGTCTGCAAAATTACCATCAAATAAACGTAAGCCAGGAATAGGTATGCATTGTCTAAGTATGTTAGACGTTTCCTCCGCAGTTTCTGCATCTGTGCTACCTAAAAGTTGATATTTTTCGCCCGTAATGAATGTTACGACTATGTGCCACAAGCCTAAACTATAATCAGTTGCTACATGTTCATTTTTTATGATAAATTGTAACACCGCGCTATAAAGTACATTTGTTACTTCAACAGGAATTTGGCCATCAAATCTTCTAGGCTTTAATTTCTTATCTTCCACAAAAGAATATACCTGAGCATAGAAATCCACGTTCCCATCAGCATCCACCGTCAATTTTTGAACAGGTTCAATTTCATCCTCAACCTCAAAAATGTCCTCAAGCCAAGGATCGTTGTCAAATCGAATCTCTATTGAGGCAATCGTATTACCCTTTTCTTCACTCATAAAATCCCTCCAATCTGTCCTCTATTAATTAATAGTGTACACGATTTTTTCATTGTGCGAAACATATTAAAAGGCTACTTGATATAGAAAAGGTTGGGACAAATGGTTCTAACCTCTTTTGCTATACAGTGAACGATATTATCCCTGAATAATGCGCGATTCGAGACAAAAATGCGAAATTGTATCGAATAAAATTCCATTCGATAAATAAATGATAAATTTTATACAATGAAGATTCGTTCGATACAAATGTCAAAACTTATCTCGAATGGGGTTACATTGTATAAAATAAGCTCATTTCCTATACAATAGCCCTTTATTCGAGATAAAAAGCCAAAAAAATTCTCGAATGACAGTCTCATTCGAGAATCGCAGTTTTCTAAAAAAGTACGGGACAACAAATCCACGGGAATTGTCCTGTATTTTTGTCCCAGCCTTCAATATGATTACTTAAACCCTTAAATTATTTCACTTTCTTCAACAAAACTATTGTCTCCAGGTGTGCAGTGTGGGGGAATTGGTCGATTGGTTGTACTTCTACAACTTCATAACCAAAGTCTTTCAACCATACTAAATCAGTGGCTAGACTCTTTGGTCCACATGATACATACACGATGCGGTCTGTACCCAAACGGCCAATGGCACGCATGACTTTACCACCGGCACCATTTCTTGGTGGATCTAATAGTAGTAAATCAGGTTGACCCCATACTTCAGGTAACTCTTTCATACCCAATCGTGCATCTGACGCCATGAAGAAGGTATTGTCTAAATCATTGTCTTCGGCATTACGACGGGCAGAAAGAATAGAATTTTCTACAATTTCAATACCGGCAACCTCTTTGCTGGCGCGCGCTAACGGCAAACTAAAGGTACCAATACCACAGAACAAGTCTAATACACGCATATCAGGTGATACTTGTGCCATTGATAAGGCTGTATCTACCATCTTTTCTGCTTGAACTGGATTGACTTGGAAGAAGGTATCCGGCCAAATTCGGAATTTGAAGCCTTGCAGACGGTCATTGATGTAGTCACGTCCGTACATGACGTAGGCGTCGTTATCGTAAGAGCGCTCCATGCCACCCTTCTTCACGATCCATTGGAAAGATTCAATACGTGGTTGCGCAGCAAGCAAACGGTCACGTAAATCATCAATAGCTGCTTGATACTGATCTGGTTGTTCAAGCGCATATAGGGCAACCATGATTTCCCCTGTTGCAAAGGATTGGCGCATCAATAGGTTGGCCAATAATCCTTCCTTAGTATCCTTGTCCACGCCCGGGAACTGGTAGTCCTTTTGCCACTGACCTACAATTTTTTTGATTGCAATCATTTCTTCTGGGGCCAAAATAGAATCTTCCAGGTCAATTACGCGACGGTAATTTCCTTGTTGATGCATGCCTAGCACACCATCTGCCCCAAAGGTTAACTCCATTTTATTGCGGTAACGGTAAGGATTTTCCATACCTATGATTGGTTTGACCAAGTCTTCGCTCACACCGGCATCCGCCATATACCCTTTAATTAGATTTTCCTTGTGTGCTAATTGGGCTTCATATTTCATGAATTGTAATGGGGCCCCAGCAGCCATTTCTCGATTGGTTGGCATATCTAGGTTACGTAATGGACTTGGTTCTAGCAACTCATCATAGGCAACGCCTGCGCGGTGTCGGCCTTTTGCGTTGACCACAGTTACCCGAACCTTGTCGCCAGGTACCACATTATCAATATGTAGGAGCAAATGTTTCCCATTTGGTCCTTTTTCGGGTGGATGAATATAACGTGCAAAGCCGACACCCTTTTCGTTCAAGCTTTCAACTATAACATCCAATACTTCAGTCGGATATGTATTTTTCTTCAATTATCTACACCTCTTCTGGCTATTTCTATAAAATCATCGCAATTCTTGCATGCTTCTTCAGCATTTTAGCATAGTTTACACCCTTAGAAAAATATTTTTGATAAGTTTCTTGTAATCGCTTGCATATAGTCTTGGTTGTATGTCTAATTCTACATAAAGTTATGTATATACATATAAAAGGAGTTATTTAGGTGAATTATGAATTTCCGCAAAATTTCTGGTGGGGATCGGCTATTTCTGGTCCACAAACAGAGGGACGCATAGCGGGTGATGGCAAAGGTGATCGTATTTGGGATCACTGGTACCGCGAACAACCCGACCTATTCTTTGACCAGGTTGGCCCTAGCGAAACATCAGAGGTATACACCCGTTATAAGGAGGATATCGCTTTAATGAAAGCAACCGGGCACAATTACCGGGTACAATTCCATGCGTACCTCTATCCAATGGAGTCGCCTGATTCCAGATGGTATTGGTCCAGTTAATCAACAAGCCGTTGATTTCTACAACAATTATATTGATGAATTGATTGCCAATAATATTGAGCCATTTATAAACTTATTCCATTTCGATATGCCCTTCGCGCTACAAGAAAAAGGCGGTTGGGAAAGTAAGGAAGTGGTTGAAGCCTATGTAACCTACGCTAAGACATGTTTTGAGCTATTTGGTGATCGTGTGAAAAAATGGTTTACCCACAATGAACCAATCGTCCCTGTGGAGGGTGGCTATTTATATCAATTCCACTATCCTGCAGTCGTAGACATGAAGCGTGCCGTACAAGTTGCCTACCACGAAAGCTTAGCAAGTGCCAAAGCTATCAAAGTCTATCACGAGATGAATTTAGATGGTGAAATTGGGATTATTTTAAACCTGACACCAAGCTATCCTCGTGACGCAAATGACCCAGAAGATGTCAAAGCTGCGCAATTAGCTGACGCCTTCTTCAACCGTTCATTCCTAGACCCAGCAATCAAAGGGACCTTCCCTGAAGACCTAGTGGACTTGTTGAAAGACTTAGACTACTTACCGGATTATACCGATGAAGAACTTGCCATTATCAAAGAGAATACCATCGATTTATTGGGGATCAACTACTACCAACCGCGCCGAATTCAAAAGAAAGAATCCGCTGAACGACTATCTGATAAACCCATGCCGGATGACTATTTCGACAATTATATCTGGCCAGACCGTAAGATGAATCCTTACCGAGGTTGGGAAATTTACGAAAAAGGTATTTATGATTGTTTAATTAACGTCCGTGATAACTATGGTAATATTGCCTGCTATATTTCTGAAAATGGTATGGGCGTTGAAGATGAACAGCGCTTTAAAAATGCTGATGGTGTGATTGAAGATGATTACCGCATTGACTTTATCAAAGGGCATTTACAATATGTACATCAAGCACTTCAAGAAGGTGTGAATGTCAAGGGTTACCACATGTGGACCTGCATGGATAACTGGTCATGGATGAATGCCTACAAGAACCGCTACGGTTTTGTATCTGTCGATTTAGAGGACAACAAGAAACGGACCATCAAGAAAAGTGGTCATTGGTTTAAAGAAGTGACAACAAATAACGGCTTTTAAATTTGGTTTTAAAGAAAGGAACCTATAATGAATAATTTTATTGATAAATTAGCGGAATCGCTAACCCCCTTCGCTGCCAAACTAGGCAATAACCGTTACCTGACTGTATTACGTGATGCCTTCATGTTGGCCTTCCCGTTAACAATGTTTGGTTCTATCGTTGTTGTATTAAATAACCTACCTTTCTTCAGTGACAGCTTGAAAGGAACCTTAGGCACCCTGTTTGGTAACGGTCAAAATGCAACCATGTCTATCATGACCGTCTTTGTGGCTTTTGGGATTGGTTACTATTTAACCAAGTCTTATGATGAAGATGGGGTCTTCGGTGGTGCAGTTGCCCTTGCTTCATTCTTAATCCTTACCCCGTTCAACTTTGTAACAGCAGAAGGCGTGGAAATTGCTGGCGCCTTAACTACTGACCGTCTTGGTGCTAAAGGGATGTTCATTGGGATGTTTGCAGCCTTTTTAGCAACTGAAATCTATGTACGCATCAAAAAACGTGGTATTACCATTAATATGCCCGACGGTGTACCGGAAGCAGTGTCTCGCTCATTTTCTTCATTAATTCCAGCCATTGGTACCCTAACTGTATTCTTACTGTTAAATGCCGGTGTGGTCGGTTTATTGAATACCAACTTACACGATATTGTTTATACCTTCATCCAAAAACCACTAACTGGTTTAGGTTCAAGTTTACCAGCTACCCTATTAGCGCTATTCTTAACACAAATGCTTTGGTTCTTTGGTTTACACGGTCAAGTTATCATCAATTCCGTGTTAGATCCAATCTGGCAAACACTTTCTTTAGAAAACTTAGAAGCCTTCAAAGCTGGTCAAGAATTACCGCATATTATTACTAAATCATTCATGGATACCTTTACTGTAGGCCTTGGTGGTACTGGTATGACCTTAATGGTTGTTGTTCTAATGGCCTTTGTTATGAAGAGCCAACAAATGAAAGAAATCGGACGTTTGGGGATCGGTCCTGGTATCTTTAATGTCAATGAACCAGTCATCTTCGGTTTACCAATTGTACTAAATGCTTCAGTTGCCATTCCTTGGATTCTTACACCACTAGTTGTAACAACTTTTAACTACTTCATGATGTACTCAGGTATCTTCCCATTAACAACTGGGGTTATTGTACCTTGGACTGTGCCATTGTTCTTCTCAGGTATGATGGCAACGAACTCAGTAATGGGTGGTGTTTTACAACTAATCGATGTCGTAATTGTTGCGGCAATCTGGTTCCCATTCTTGAAAGTACAAGACCGCTTGAATCTAAAAGAAGAAGTTTAATGAAGTTTGGTTATTGATATTTATTGAAAAGACAACTGATCCCCTTCAGTTGTCTTTTTTTTAGTCTTAAAAAAATTGTTGATTATTTTTTGCTACATTATGTATATTCAATTCAAAGCAGACAAAAAGTGACAAGAAGAGGCAGTGCTTGTATTTATGAGAAAAAAAGTAAAGCAAAGCGCCCTGAAATATTCATTTATCGTTTATTTGCCACTTAATATATACAATCACCAAAAATTTAGATAAATCATCCTGCCCAGTGGTTGCTGGCTTTGGGGCATTTGTTTTTGATGGTGGTCACGGTATGTAAAGTGGCGGTGTGTTAGATACGTTTTGTTTTTTTCACAATTGTCTTATTTTTTTGAACATGAGTTTACTAAGTATAGACAATGTACTATAATACGGATAAATAAAACTAACCTAGGAGGGTTTACTTGAACAAGTACGAAGAAATTGCCATCGAATTACGCCGTCGGATCAATGATGGCGAATATGCTGAAGGTGAAATGTTACCTGACCAAATTGAATTGGCCAAGGAATTTGGTGTTAGTCGCATGACCTTGAAGAAAGGCATCGATATGATTGCGATGGAAGGGTTAATCATTAAGAAACGTGGTGTCGGCACCTTTGTCTTGAAAAGTACCTTATGGAACAATGGGGACTCTAAAATTGATGACTATCAAGGTTTAACCCAACAATTTGGTCACCGTAAAATTGTATCGAAGAAAATATTATTTGATATCGTTTTTCCCAACGAAGAACTACAAAAACTCCTGTTAATCGAAGCATCCGATCCCGTCTATCATGTCCAGCGTCTACGAATCATTGATAACAAACCATATATCTTGGAGGATTCCTATTTTGTTGCTTCGATCATTACGCAATTAAAAGAAGAACATTTATATGGCTCAATTTATGCCTATATTCGAGATGAATTGGGCTTAAAAATAGGTGGTGCCTACCGTAAAATTCACGCAGATGTGCCAGGTGAATTGGATATACAGGAATTAAACTGTGATGAACATACCCCCGTTCTTGAGGTAGAGCAAGTGGTTTACTTAGAAAATGGTACACCATTTGAATATTCTACTTCTAGAAATCGTTATGATACACGCTCATATACCATGACTGATATTGTTGGCCGTCACTAATTTAATCTATACATTAGAGGCTGGGTTCATATGAAAAAATCCCCACCTCTTTTTTGTAGCCATAATTTTGTTAGCTTGCTTGATTCGCTTATTCAGTGATAATACATGAAAAAATGGCTGGATTTTTCTCTTATTTCGCTATATAAATGAAAAATCTCTTGGCCAATTCACGAATATATAAGCATATAGATGAAAGCTATCAACAGCATTCATTTATGGACGCGAATAGATGAATGATCGAGCGGAAACTTCACTTATTTCAGCTAATAAATGAAGAAATCCAAAAATTTTCATTTATATCATCCAATAAGTGAATTCCAAGCTTTTTAAGGCGTTTGCCCACCACTCGTTTTTAGTACTTTGTAAGTGATTGGACGGTTAGCAAAAACTAAGGGGGCCAATATTGGCTTACCTGACTGTTTACTATATAGTTTTGATAATCATTACATTTATTATTGGCAATCTTTTCATTTACATGGATTAGTGTTATTATAATTTTGGATTAAATATACAATTTGTATTCTAATAGAGTTTTCATTTATTGAGTGTCGAATCTATTTGTATACAAAAACTATAGAGGAGAGAAAATGAAAAAACATTATACTTTGTACGCTGTAACCATTGCATTAGTGGTAGCTATTTCTTTATTTATCATTATTCCTATTCCCGCTGTAAACGGCTTCTTCACCTTTGCAGACGTGGGTATTATCACTGCATCCTTATTATTCGGCCCAATTGGTGGTCTTGTAGTTGGTGCCTTAAGTGGTGGCCTAATTGATTTACTTTCAGGATATGCACAGTGGATTATTTTCTCCGCACTGATCCATGGTGCACAAGGCTATGTCGCTGGCTTGGCCCAAGACAAAGACTTGAAATATCAATTCCCCTATTTTATCCTATCAATCATTATCATGGTTGTTGGTTATGCCCTAGCTACTTGGCTCCTATATGGTTCATTAGCTACTGCAATCGCTAGTATGCCTGCGAACTTCCTACAATCAACGCTAGGGGTTGTCATTGCCGTACTGCTTAGCAACCGTTTAAAACCTATCGTGAAAAGATACTTATAATTTCTTTTGATGATACGAACCAATTAGCAAACAAAAGACCATTACCCGAAAAATATGGGTAGTGGTCTTTTTAAATTCATCTACACAAGCTTATGGATCTAACAAATACATTGAAGAAACAGAAAATAGTGCCGGTGAAATTTCACCAACACTATTTTTATTTTTAACTATTTTCTAGTAGCAAACCTGATTAAAACCACCAAATTAGGCAATTGCTGCTAACGCTTCGGTTAATACTTTTTCGCCCTTCATCATGCCATAATCTTGCATATTGATCACATCGACTTTGACGTTGGTATCGGCCAATTTAGCTTGAAATTCTTTCAACATATATTTTACTTGGGGGCCAAGCAACAAGATATCAACATCCTTAGCTGCTAAGTTAGCATCTGCATCTGAAGCAGATACAGCAAAAATCTCCGCATCTACACCCTTTTCCTCTGCAGCCTTCCGCATTTTTGAAACGAGTAAACTTGTAGACATTCCTGACGCACATACGAGCATAATTGTTTTATCAGCCATTTTATTTTTCCTCCATTTTTTGGTATACATCAATAATTTCTTTTGCCATATCTTTAAAGGCGATTGCCGTCATCAAATGATCTTGCCCATGAACCATTAGCAGTGATAATTCAACCGAATTGCCACTTGCTTCTTCGGTCAACAAGGATGTTTGTGCATGATGGGCCTCAATTAGTGCAGCATCAGATTCCTTCAACAATGCATTCGCCGTTTCAAAGTCACCTTCTTTGGCAGCTGCCATTGCCTCTACTGCCTTACCCTTTGCATCACCGCCGTGCATGATGAGTTGCATAATTACTTCTAAGTTTTGTGGTTCTGCCATTGTCGTATTCTCCTTATGTTCATGCGCTATTTATTCCAAAGCGCTTTGTATATAATGTATAGACATATAACGATTATTGTTTATACATTTGTTTTCTATAGACATATATTACCACAAATACCCTGTAAGTAAAACCCTTACATTCCTGAAATGGCAACTTTTTACACAAAAAAAGTCCAAACCATTTAGTCTGGACTTTGTATCTGTTTACATGTACACAATGCAAGCAAAACCTATAAGTAAAACGTACTTATTCCCCACGGTAACGTAATTTTAAGCCATTTAAAAAATTACGCGCATATCGGTCACCACAAGGTTTGTAATTACGGTGCCCTTCCTTACGTAGGACAGCCCCTAATTCGCTCTTTGTTAAACGACCACCTGCTTCGACCATGATTTCATGAACTTCATCAGTTGTCATAGACAAAGCAATTTTCAATTTCTTCAATAGTAGATTATTGACGTTTTCGTCGTTCAATTCAAGTTCTGGCTCAGGTGCGCCCTCACGTACACCTCGTTGAGACGTAATCATACCATTTAAGAAACGTTCCAAACGTTCATTATCTAGTACTTCCTCATAAATGCCCTCTTCATCGCGCGTTGTCAATGCTCTCACTTGTTCCGTTGTTACTGTTGCGCCACCCATACCAAAGATGGTCACTACGTCGCTATCCTTAATGTCTAAGGCATATCGTAGACGTGTCAATCGATCATTATTATCCATACTTGTCACCCTTTCCTGTCAGCCTATTATAACAGATTAGCCTTCTCTTAGTCCGTCTTCAGGCGTAATTTCTCTCAGGATACGACAAGGGTTACCGACCGCAATGACATTTGCTGGTATATCCTTAGTGACAACACTGCCGCCACCTATCACGGCATTATCTCCAATCGTCACACCAGGCATCACTTTTACGCCGCCACCAATCCACACATTATCCCCAACCGTGATTGGTTTAGCATATTCCAAACCTTGATTACGTCGCTCAGCGTCGAGTGGATGTCCCGCAGTATAAAAACCACAATCTGGCGCAATAAAGACGTTGTCGCCAAAGGTCACCTTAGCGCCGTCAAGGATCACACAATTGTGATTGGCAAAAAAGTTATCCCCAATTTCAATATTGCTGCCGTAATCACACCAGAAAGGCGCTACAACCGTGAAGTTATCCCCAGTTTTACCCAACAAGTCTTGCATAATCTTGGTTTGCCCCGCTACATCCGACGGGCGTGTTTGATTAAAATCAAAACACAAATCCTTGGCCACTGCCCGTTCTGCAATCAATGCCTCGTCGTAATTCGCATCATACAACAATCCCTCTAGCATCTTTTCTCGTTCAGTTAAACGCATCATCATTCCTCGCTTTCGCAAATATTCTTACCCCGATTATACCGAATCTGATACCTACAATGCGAAAAAAACAGGTAAATTCAAGACGAATTTACCTGTTTAGATTAAAATTTTTTCTCAAGATGACCGTTATTTCTGTCGCCGACACAAGGGCGTCTACCTCTTTAGCATTCTTAAAATAACCGATATTAACATATGAATACGTCGTGTCGAAAGTCTTATAAAATAACACTAAATCAGTATTGGCCCACAAGTATAAATGGCCCTTTTCCACTGTGCCCACTTGCTGAGCTTTTAGTGATGGTAATTTTATTGGTATTGAACCAACCTTTTCTTGCCCCATAAAATCACGTAAATCAATAGTAAAAGGCATGGCATCAACCAGTATCTCGGTCAGTTCATTTTCATAAAATACAGCTTCATAGGTGCGGTCTGTCGTTTCCAATAATACATCAAACATCAGTTATCCCCACTTTCAGCCAAATCAATGTGCTTGATTAATTTGGCTGGCACCCCACCTACGACTGTGTTGGCTGCAACATCTTTGGTGACCACAGCACCAGCCGCCACGACAGCACCATCACCAATCGTGACACCTGATAGAATCGTCGCATTTGAACCTATCCACACCTTTTCCCCAATATGAATGGCTTTTGGATGCATGTCCGCCCGTTTGTCAGGATGCAAATCATGATCTAGGGTCGCCATCACAACCCCGTGGCCAATTAATGTACCGTCACCAATGAAGATGCCTCCTTGGTCTTGGAACTTGCATCCGGCATTGATAAACACATTCTTTCCAAGGTGGATATTCTTCCCAAAATCCGTATAAAATGGTGGAAACATCGCAAAGGATGGGTCAATCTCTTGGCCAGTTAATTCAGACATCAAGCGCCGAATCGAATCTCCCCCATTATATTGGTTATTGATTTTACTAGTAATTTTTTGGGCTTGACCACTCATTTCATGCATAAATTGATGGAATTCTGAACCGCCTACAATCACTTTCTCTGCTGCCACATGTGCCAAATAATCATCCAAAATCTTCATCTCAGCTCATCCTTTCGCTATTTTTATAGTGATTATACGTAGTAAACGCATAAATAACAAATACCTATTTATAATAGGTAAACATAACATTTTGTTATGGTATAATCACTGCAAAAAGGAGGTACTCAAGTGGACATTAGAGTATTACGCTATTTTCTAGCCATCGCCCGAGAAGAAAATATTACAGCTGCAGCCAAAATTCTGCACGTTTCACAACCGGCCTTATCGAAACAAATGAAAGATTTAGAGACAGAATTAGACAGCCAATTATTGATTCGCGGTAATCGGCAAATTCAATTAACCGAAGCCGGCAAGTTGCTGAAGAAACGCGCTCAGGACATCATTGCCCTAGTCGATCGTATTGACAGCGACATTCATGGTGATCACGAGGAGATTGTGGGCGAACTTCATATTGGTGGTGGTGAATCGGACGCCATGCGCCTCGTAACAGCTGCCATCAAACACTTAAACAGTGAGCATCCTAATATTCGATATCATCTATACAGTGGCATCGCTGACGATGTCATGGACCGACTCGATCAGGGATTACTAGATTTTGGCCTGATAATAGGGACAGTCCACAAGCAGGCGTATGACTTTTTAACCTTACCAAAAGTGGATACTTGGGGCTTATTGGTGCCGGCAGACAGTCCTTTGGCTACAGACAAAAGTATACATCCGAAAGATTTAACGAATCTGCCCTTGATTGTGTCCAAACAAGCATTTGCCAACAAAGAATTTTCAGGTTGGTACGGAGAGTCGCTCGATAAGCTAAATATTGTCGCCAGCTACAATCTCATTTACAATGCCTCTCTACTAGTAGAAGCAGGGCTTGGCTACGCCTTAGCACTTGATAAATTGGTGAATACGACGGGTGCAAATAGCCCACTACGCTTTGTACCCTTATCACCCCAACTTACCGCACCCTTACAACTGATTTGGAAAAGTCATGACCACCTGTCCCCTGCTGCTAAAGCCTTCCTAGAAGTATTACAGCAACAATTAGAAGGATAAAATAAAAATTCCCACCCTAGAATCACTATGGTGGGAATTATGACTAAGTTCTATTTTGTTAATTCTGCTTTCAAAGCATTATACATTTCTTCAGTTCCCATACCAGTAAGGATTGGTAATCCTGAAATAACTTTATCCTTAATCTTATCGGGCACTGCGGTCGTTGTTACTACTGCATCATAGTCATCAATTCTATTTACTTCGGATGCAACTTTAGATTGAACGATAGTTACTTCTTTATCTAAACCATTTGATTTTAACCAATCTTTCAATTTGTTAGTAACAATCGTTGATGTCGCAATACCTGACCCACACATAACTAATAATTTTTTCATACTTTCCACTCCTTGAATTTATTCTGATACTTTTACTGTTCTTACTTTATTTACATAGTACAAACCACCTAGGCAAGCGATAAAGATAATACTAATCGTTACCCAAGGCATATATTGTGCTGATAAAATGTATAGAAGTGTAGGCCACAACCCACCTTCTACCATTGCTGTAATTGAACTATTACCTCCTAAATCAAAATTAGAGGCTTGTGCTGCAATTGTAACTAATGGTGCCGCCCAAGAGGTAATATATAAGATAGAAGCCATATATAATGTACCTGCTACAACTGTACGAATTAAGTTACCTCTGAATACAGGTGCCATTAGACATACAGCGTACGGAATAGTTGCTAAATCGCCAAACGGAATAGTAGTATTTCCGGGTAATAGAAACGCTAAGCCAATTGTAATTGGAACAAGGAGTAAAGAACTTGATAATACCGCAGGGTGACCTACAGATAATGCTGAATCCATACCAATATTTAATTCACGACCTGGAAAACGTTTTTTAACAAATTCATTTGCCGCTTCTGATATAGGTGTTAATCCTTCCATTAATAAGGCTACCATGCGTGGTAATAACATCATAACTGCAGCTAAAGACATCCCAAGACCAAGTGTTGCACCTAAATCATATCCCGCTAATAGTCCCATACCGATACCAATTAGCAATCCCATTACAGTGGTTTCACCAAAAACACCAAATTTATCTTGAATTGTTTCTGGATCAGCTTTTAATTTGTTAAAGCCAGGTATTCTATCGAATAACCAATTCAATGGAATTGCTATTAGAAAACCTGGTGCTGATGTACCATGTGGAAATGTAATATTTGGATATCCATAGAATTTCTCAATTGTAGGGGCAATAATATCTCCTAACAAGTACATAAGCATCAAATAAGTCACCATTGCAAACAAACTTAGTACAAAATTTTGAGTTACAGCATGTACAAGTGAGGCTACAAATGCAGCATGCCAAAAATTCCAAATATCCACCATCAATGTTTTAGTTAACCCAAGAACCAATAACAGGATGTTAACACCAATACCTACTGGAATTGCTAAACTTCCCAAGACAGTTCCGTAGGAGATTGCTGAAGCGGCTGGCCATCCTACATCAATAGTTTTTAAACTTAAGCCAAAACGATCGACCATTTGTTGAGCTGCTGGTCCTAAGCTACTGCCTAGTAAATTGATTACTAAATTTAAACCAATAAAGCCAATCCCTACTGTAATACCTGCAATAAAAGCTTTTCTAGGTTTGGCACCAAGTATTAACCCAAATATAAAAATTAAAATTGGTAGAACTATCGATGGACCCAAATCAACAAACCCTTGTAATAAATTTGCCATTAAAATTACCTCCCTTTATTAAATAACGTTATTAGTTTTTAGAATTTTAATCATCTCTTGTTTACTTTTTTCAGAGTCTTCCAAAGATAAAATTTGGTCAATACTTTCATTATTTTGCATCAATTCCACTAATTTTTGTAACATTTCTAGATGAGATTTTGCTTCTTTTAAAGCTAGCATAAATACAATTCTCACCGGTACCTTTGTGGTATTATCACCCATTTGATAAAATTCCACTGAATTTTTTAACGTTAGAATAGCTATTTGAGATTCATTTACATGTTCTATATCGGTATGTGGGATTGCAAATCCTATACCATTAACTAATAGTCCAGTTGCAAATTCCTTCTCTCTATCTTGAATTGCTTTTTTAAATGATTTTTTCACAATACCTTTTTCAAATAAATCATCAGATAAAAATGACAAAACATCTAAATCACTTTTTAAACCGCTTACATTAAAATGTATTACTTCATATTCAACCATTGTCCACCTCCAAATTTTATCTTACTCACCCATCAATAGAATATTGCATAATCTATTCCTTTTCCGATTCTGATCCCAATCAACAAAGTAAATGTAACCTACGGAACCAATCTGTAATTCTCCATCTTTTACTATAAATGTTTCACTTGAACCAAACAGTGATGCTCGAATGTGCGCATCAGCATTTAAAATACTAGACCTGTCATTAGGATACGAATCACCGTGTATCTTGCTTATTTCTTCCATAAATTTAACATGTTCTTCACCAGGATAAATGTAGTCAGATTCGGTTAATTGTCTTGGAATTAATCGATCTAGCATTCTATTTAAATCTACCTGCAAATACTCATATCCATTCCAATCAACATCATGAACATATTCTTCAAAAATTATTGAGCAAGTAGTATGTGGGGATGAAATAACGACTTGCCCATTTACTAACCCACTAGATATAACCATTTTTTTGACTTCATCTGTTATTCCATGATATGTCACATTTTTTCCAGATGATTCTAATGAGAGAGTTTCGTGTTTAATAATCAAAGCATCTTTCCCTCCTAATTATTTATATTTTCATCCAATAGTCGTATCAAATGTATTAATAAGTAAAATGATTCTGCATGATTAAATTTTATTTCGTGTACTTCCAAAAGGTATTGTTTAATCTTTTGTACAATTTTCCGTTGGCTAGAATAGAGTCTGGCTGACGATTCATACAATTCCAATATATTTTCATCTTCTTTATTGTTGGGATTGTCTTGTTGTAATTGACGGAATAAGAAATATCTAAGATGAACAATAAATCTAGAATAATTTACAGTATTTTTATCTAATATCTGGTGGCTTTCATCTTCCACTATTTTTACAATATCACTAAGTATTTGACTCAATCTAATAGTCTCTTGAAAGCTGGTGGAATCTTTTAAACCATTCACAAAGTGTAAAGTAATAAAAGCTTTTTCAGATTCTGGCAATTTTGTTTCATATTTTTCATTAATATAATTAACTGCTTTATTTGCTAACTTATATTCCTTGGGATATAAATATTTAATTTCGTAATGAAAAGGTTGCAATGGAATATCATTATCGAATTCTCGTTCAAAGCTGTACTGTAAATGATTAGCTAATGAAAAACAAAAGATTCATTTAATTCTTCACTTAAATCCTTCTTTGCTAGTTCTGAAATTTCATCAGCCATTATCAATATAGTTTCATCAATATCCTTTAATTGTTCTAATATTTTTTGTTCCTGAACAGTTGATTTCATACTATAGATAGTAGTAATCAACTTATTATCAATGCAGTCCCCTTTTTTCTTGCCAAATCCGATCCCTTTACCTAATGCAATAAACTCATTCTCTTTATCATCTCGAACCAGAAGCGCATTCTGATTCAAAGATTGAATTATCTTCAAGATAACACCCCTTTCATTAAAAAAAGGCATAAATAGAACTCCATAAGACTGGAATTATATTTATGCCTAATTAAATAGTTACACAAAATATTTTAATTTACTTCTTTTTCTTATTGTAAATCAATATTTTATTTTTTGCAAGCGTTTTCTAAAAGGGTAATTATTTCGCTTCTATTCTCCTATGACTGTAATTGAACATTTTCTAGTTCTAGCTCTTGTTACATCGAAATCTACAAAATATACATAACCCGTTGTACCTACCCCTAACTGCCCATCTTCAACATCGAAGGTTTCGCTAGATCCGATAATTGTGGCTTTTAGGTGAGCATCTCCATTCCAAAGGGCTGATCTATCTCCATTTGGTAAATATTCTGCAGCATTTGGCCATGACTCAACTGCTCTATAATGTTCTTCTCCCGGGTAAATATATGTATCTTTAGATACATGTTTAGGAATAATTTTTTCTAATACATTATTTAAATCAACTTGAAGTGATTCAGTCCCAGTTTCATCTATATCGTGTGCAAATTCTTCATAAAACACAGCACAAGTGGTATGTGGGCTAACAACTGTAACTATACCTTCTCTAATTCCACTATCTTTTATCGTTTTACGAACTTGGGCTGTAACATCAATATATGTTGGTAGTATACCTTTCGATTGTAATTCAATTTTTTCTCTAAATACCTTCATAGAATCTCCTTTCTAATCATTATTAAAGGCTTCATAAGCTGCTTCAATCATGTTAACTAACATCTCTTTAGGATTTACTGCATTTGTAATACCACTAGTGCACCCTGTCCCATCTGCTTTCATTTTAATTATGTTATACACATCTTCTGGAGTACTTATCCCTGCTGCTTGCATAATTAAAATATTTTTATCAACTTCTCTGATTGCACTATTAGTTTTTTCAACATAACTAGCATCACTAGTCTTACCTGTACCTATTAATTCTGTCGGTTCACATAATATAATGTCCGGTTTCAACATTGCTAACGCTTTTGCCTCTACAATCGAATCTGCGCATAAAACTGTAATTATGCCTAAATCATTAGCTCGTTGAATTGATGAAATTATTTCGTTTAATTTTAATGGTTGCTCGGCATGATTTAAAAAAGTCGCACGTGCACCAGCGTTATATAAAGATTCGGGAAGAATATGGCCCATCCCTCGGCCGGGAATTATGCCATCCATGTGTTGCGAAGTAACAATAATGTTATGTGTAGATTTTGATATCATTTCGATATCCGCAAAAGGAGCTGTAACGAATATAGACATTTCAGGATATTTTTCAGCTTGCTTATCTGCTTCGATCGCTAATTCTAATAATTCCTTGCCATATAAATATGATTTTGGATTAAACATGAAAAATGGACGCTTAATATTTAATTTATTCATTGTTCTCCCCCTTTATTTCTACTCTTTGCGTTTGAAACACATCATAATAATGACTCAATATAGATTTCATTTTTTGATTTGCAATTTCTTTTAATTCAATATAATTTGATGGTTTTTCATTTTGAATCTCTTGCAATGCACCATTTATAAAATCTGAATAGATGTTTATTTTTACAATGCCACTAATTGCACAACGATTTAAATTTTCATCACCCGTGGATGAGCCGCCATGTAACACTAGGGGAATATCAGTCATATTGGCAATTTCATCCAATCTTTCAAAACTTAATTTCGGCTTTCCTTTATAAACACCATGAGCTGTACCTATAGATACCGCTAAGGAATCTACCTTGGTTTCTTCAACAAATTGAATAACATCATTAACCTCAGTATAAATAGAGTGGGTAATCTCTGAAGACTCTGAATTGTCATTTGCCCCTACGTGACCAAGTTCGGCTTCTACAGTTACGCCAAATTGATGAGCGTAATCTACAACTTTTTTGGATATCATAATATTATCCTCAAAAGATTCTTCAGATGCATCTATCATTACTGATTTGAAACCTAATTCAATTGCCTTAAAAATATATTCTGTATCTGCTCCATGATCAAGATGCAAAGCAATAGGTACTGTAGATTTCTCCGCGAAATATTTTCCAATTAGAGATGCTTCCTCAAGCGACAAAATATCTTTATGTGATTGTGCAAAAGCTAATATTAAGGGCAATCCCCTTTCTTCCGCTACCTCAACATAGGCTCTTGCCGAATCAAGATCAATAAAATTTGTTGCAGGTGTCGCAAAATTACGACTCTGTGCTTCTGCAAATAATTGTTTCGTATTTACTAACAAAATAAACACTCCTTTTACATTTGTTAAACTCGATATCATATGTTATGGTATTATCATAAATATAACAGTAAGCGTTTACAACAGTATTTTGAGCTTTTTTTTATAAGTATCAAAAGTCAATTAAGTTATCCATAATGATGGGAGTTTTACATATGTTAGATAGAGATAAGCTTTTGGCTGAAGTTGCCACATTATATTATGAAGAGAACTTAACTCAGGCGGAAATAGCAAAAAAAATGTTCCTTTCTCGTCCAACAATTTCTCACATGCTTACCGAAGCGAAAAAAAGAGGTATCGTTACTATCACAATAAATCATACCAATTCTGACGTATTTTCTATTCAAAATGAATTAGAAAAAAAATATGGTATTGAAACAGTATTGATTGCTGATAAAAATATTTCATCTAATAATATAAAAAAGGAATTAGGAATTCTTTGTGCGAAATTTGTTGAATCTAGAATAGATAATATGAATAACATAGGCTTAGGTTGGGGAACAACTGTAAACGAATATGTAAATAAAGCCTCTTTTCTTTCCCACCCTACTCTTGAAATAATCCCTATGATTGGAGGTGTAGGTATTCACCATACCGATCTACATTCAAATCATTTAGCATTCCGATTAAGTGAGAAATATAATTGTCAGGTAAGTTACTTTTACGCACCCGTATTTGCAGAGAGTATAAAAATGCGTGATATGTTTATTTCATCTTCTTTATATCAAGAAATTTATCAGAAAGGTATAAATGTAGATTTGGCTATTTTAGGCGTAGGAAATCCCATAGAATCCTCTACCTATAAACTGTTTGGTTATTTTACTGATGAAGAAATTAAACAACTAAAAAATAGTCCCGCTATTGGAGATATTCTGGGGAGTTTTTTTGATATCGATGGGAATGTAGTTAAAATACCTTTAACTGAAAGAATGGTAGGTATAAATTTAGAGGATATTCATAAAATCAAAGAAAAACTGATCATGGCATCAGGAATTGAAAAATTTCCTAGTATTTTAACATTACTGAAATTAAATATTATTAATCATTTAATTATAGATAAAGACTTAGCTCAAAAATTACTGGAATCGCCTGTTTGATTTCCACAATAAAACCCCCTCTAGATATATTTTCTAGTGGGGGTTAAATGTTTTTATAATTCAAAACATACTTTTAAAAATGCTACACGTCTTCGGCCTCTTCGGCGATTGCTGCTGCATACATATCCACATAATCATGCGTGGTCAAGATACCCACTAAATTATCCGGATGTAACGCACTCATTTCGGTTGACTGCCCATCTGTGACTAGGACGGTTGGCGTTCCTTTAGACTCAGCAGAAACCTCAAATAAGTGCAAAGTATTATAGAGCAGTGTATCTTTCACAACAACTTTAAATAAGCCGCTCTTTTCATCGAAATCTAAAATATCCTGTATTATTGCATCCTTAATGGTCACTTTACCAGCTGCCTTATCCACCAAAGCCATATGGCTCAACCAGGTAGCAATACCATTATCCGAAATAATTCCTTGAAACTGATCCTTCTGATTAAACACCGGAAATTGTGTATAATGTTTTTCATCCACAGCTTGGAATAATTGATACACCGAATCCTGTGTTCGTAGAAAATGTACCTCTTGTTTGTTACGATCTGTCAAATATTGGCTAACAGAAACAGGTTGTAAAAGTTTCCCCTTCACATCTGCTAGCAAAGTCATCGCAAAATCCGTTGGCTCCGCGATTTCAATAATCTCATACAGCCCTTCATCACTATTATATTCATGGACTATTACATTCCGTAACTCATTAATCTTCGTCAAATTGTTGACATTACGCTTCAAAAATTCATGATCATCCTTCAACATATGGACTGCATTCATAAAGGGAATAAAATTATTCTCCAAAAATCGCTTCGCCTTGCGCGCATCAATAAAATCATCCTGCCGCTTATTATGCGCAATCTCCTCAAAATAAGGCGCCGCCAAATCCTGTAACGCTTTATGCAACTCATTGTAGCCATCGATAAATGCTGACTGCTTAGCCGTTCCCTCTGCCATCAAACCCACTCCTCATCTCAATTCTTATATTAATTATCTATTATAAAATATACAATTACAAGTTTCATCCTATGAAAAGCACAAGCCTCGTGAAGATAATATCTAGTCTTATAAACGCAGTGCATCAACCTAAATGAATCCAGCCTCCTAACACGCCAACCACTAGCTCACACAAAAAAGGGGCACCGACTTCTGGTGTGGATGAGAAATCATTCACACTTTATTGTTTGAATACACAAAAAGATATATGAATAGATTCCCTTTTGTCGCAGCTAACCGCTTAGGTTGGCATATTTTTGCGAGATTGTTTATATCCGTTTTAAAATAGATGAAAACTGGAAACCAGAACTGCCTTTGAGTATATTTATGAGAAAAAATGAAAAGCAAACCCCTCTGAACGTTCCTTTTTTAAAAATAACGAAAGCTCAGCCCCTTGTGTGGCGCAAAATTTCTCATTTTTGAAACCAAAACCTTCCGAGGTTTCCATTTTTTGGTTATTTAACGGTGTATATATACAATCCGAAATAAGCCGGACAACAAGATGATCTTTCTTTTATCAAATCACATTTAAAATAAGATAAAAAAGAAACTCAAATCCATATAAAATGAATTCAAGTTTCTTGATTAAATTAAGCTATCTACATTAAAAGTCGAAGAGCAAAAAACATGATACCCCTCACCCTGCATACCTGAACGCACACAGCAAAGTGAAGAATATCATGTTTAAAGGATTGTGATTGTAGAAAAAACAAAAATTAACATTTATTTTGATAGGCGACCGGTCGAAGGATTGCCCGCGCAATTAACGTTTTTTTATATTACTAATTTATATAAGCTAATCGCCAACGCCATTAGCATAAAGACTACCCTATTGCTCTTTAGGATATTTGTCTTGTTGTTCAGTCAATGGAATTAAAGAAGGTTTGCTTCGTTTTAATCCACCAACGATTTCTTTGGCATCTTCAGAATATTGTATCATGCGGTAGAAAGGGTCATGATAAAACAAGAATTTATAACCATTCGGTAAAGCCTCTGCCATCAAACGTTCTTTGGCAGCAATGGAGTCCATTGGATAGTCATCGACAGCACCAACCCATAAAGGATTGGTATGCACAGATGAAATCAAAATATCACCCATATGCAAGGCTGTTTCCCCAGCTTGTTCAAAACGCATAATTGCATGGCCGTTAGAGTGTCCACCTGTGTGTTCCATTGTTATGCCTGGTGCTACTTCTAGCACTTCTTTGAAGGTCTCAACCTGGTCTTGAATAGGCTCCCAGTTTTCCTTCAAATAGGTATTTCGTGTTCGACGGTTGGGGTGACGCACTTCATCCCACTCGACTTCACTCATGTAAATTGTTGCATTTGGGAAACGCGAAACCAAGCCATTTTCCCCATAATAGGTTAACCCATTGGCATGGTCATTGTGCATGTGTGTCATCATCACGACATCAATATCATCGTAAGTCAGACCAAGTTCCGCTAAGTCGTTACCAATTGTCGCTGCTTCAAGCACGCCAATATTACGAATGGCCTTATCCGTTAACTTATCCACATCCATACTTGCGTCAATCAAATAATTCTTGCCCCGATATTGGATCAAAATGGGATCAGAAACAGAGGGTATTTGATTATTGTCATTATAAGGATAGAAACGACCCCAAACAGCACGAGGTACAGGACCAAAAAGCCTACCACCATCGGTCGCTAAGAAGGTTCCGTTTAACCAAGTAAAGGTCATTTCATGAAATTTGTATTGATCTAACATCAACGATGTCCTCCTTAAACAAAATACCGCCCTTTTGTGGAAGCATGGAGCGCTAGGACGGTACTTGTTATATCTTATTCAGAAATGTAGTTCATTTCGATTGCTTGTTGACGTAATTCATCACGGAAATCAGGATGAGCAATCGCAATTAATGCTTCTACACGTTCACGAATTGTTTTGTTTTTCAAGTTGGCAATACCATATTCAGTAACAACCATGTTGATGTCATTCTTACTTGTTGTTGCAGGGGCACCACTGAATAATTTAGGTACAATTGTTGATACTTTACCTTTAGCAGCAGTTGAATATAGCGCTATAAAGCCGCGACCATTCTTCGTTAAGTTAACACCTTTTGTAAAGTCAGCTTGACCACCTGTTGAAGAGTAGTAAGTATTCATGACACGTTCTGAAGAAACTTGACCAAGAAGATCCACTTCAATACCAGAGTTAATCGATACGAAGTTTTCATTTTCAGCAATGTATTTTTGACCATTTGAGATGCTTGAAGGTACCATCAAAATATCTTTATTGTGGTCCATGAAGTCATACATTTCTTTTGTTCCTAACGCAAATGTTGAAATTGACGTACCAACAAAGTTTTGTTTATGTTCGTTTGTTAATACACCTTTTTCATGTAGCAATTGCGCTTTAGAAGTAAACATTTCACTGTGTAAACCTAAGTTTTTCTTGTTGACTAGGTTGTTCATTACAGCGTTAGGCATTGCACCAATACCAACTTGGATAATATCACCATCTTCAATCAATTCAGAGATGTAATCCCCAATTTTTTGGTCTTTTTCATTGATTTCAGATTCAGGTAATACAGGAATTTGTTCGTTATTTTCTACTAATGCATCTACTTGGCTGATATGGATTGTATTTTCGATACCATAAGTATAAGGCATTGTTTCATTTACTTCTAAGATGATTTTTTTCGCATATTTAATTTGTGGTCCAAAATATGAGTTCCCAACACCTAATGAGAAGTTTCCTTCTTCATCCATTGGTGAAACAGTTGCCACTAAAACTGGTTCTGGTTCACGTGCATGTAAGATGTTTGGAATTTCTGAGAAGTGGTTAGGAATTAATTCAGTTTTACCACTATTGAAAGCTTTACGGTCATGACCTGATAAG
The DNA here is from genome assembly GCF_002252085.1 of Aerococcus sp. 1KP-2016. GTDB lineage: Bacteria > Bacillota > Bacilli > Lactobacillales > Aerococcaceae > Aerococcus. The sequence goes on along the minus strand of NZ_NEEY01000004.1, from coordinate 18,168 downwards.
AAGAATGACAGTTGTGTTAATTTTTCTTTTGGTAAATCTAACACACGGTGCATTGTTAACATGGTATATAAACTGTTACCGTCTAAGTTTTCATGTTTTTCTAAAGCTTCGTGTAATGCTGAAGGTTCGCCTGCACCCAATGGATAAACGATTGCTTCACCTGGTTCAATCACTTTGATTGCTTCTTCAGGCGTTGTTAATTTCTCTTGATATAATTTTTCAAATTCAGTTTGTGCCATATCTCGTCCTCTTTCTTCAAATTCAATCTATTCTTTGGTAAATTGCGCTTTTTCTTTATTAATGAAGGCTTGCATACCAGCTTTTTGGTCTTTCGTTGCAAATAACAGACCGAAACTTTGTGCTTCAAACGCTAACCCTTGATCCAAAGTCATATCAAAGCCTTTGTCGATTGCTACCTTAGCACTTTCTACTGCAAGCGGTGCATTCTTGTTAATCTTTTCAGCCATCGCATAGGCAGTATCTAGTAATGCATCTGCTTCAACCACTTGATTGAATAAACCAATGCGTAACCCTTCAGCAGCGTCAATATTGTTCGCTGTGAAAATAAGCTCCTTCGCTTTGCCAAGTCCTACTAAACGGCTTAGACGTTGTGTCCCACCAAATCCAGGAATAATCCCTAGACCAACTTCTGGTTGACCAACTTTTGCATTCGTAGAGGCAATACGGATATCAGCAGACAAAGCTAACTCAAGTCCTCCACCCAAGGCATAACCATTAACTGCAGCAATAACTGGTTGACGTAATGTAGCGATTTTCGCAAATGCACGGTTACCTAATTCAGAGAAGGTGTGCCCTTCTAAAGCATTCTTTTCTGCCATTTCTTTGATATCAGCACCGGCTACAAAAGCTTTCTCACCCGCACCAGTAATGACTAATACTTGAATGTCTTGGTTAGCTTCAATTTCTTTTGTAATCGCTTCCAATTCCGATAAAACTTCAGCGTTTATGGCGTTTAAAGATTTGGGACGGTTAATCGTTAACGTCCCAATCTTGTTCGCCACTTCAAGTTGCAAAGTGTTGTATTCTGTCATGATTTCCTCCTGACGGCCTACTCGTAAGAGAAGAAGCCTTGTCCAGTTTTGCGGCCTAATTGACCTGCTTCAACATATTTCACTAATAATGGTGCTGGACGGTATTTAGGATCTTTGTAGCCATCATATAAAGTATTCATGATTGCTAGTACAGTATCTAAACCGATTAAGTCACCTAATGCCAATGGTCCCATTGGATGACTAGCACCTAATTTCATTGCTGTATCAATTTCTTCAGCAGATGCAACGCCAGAATCTAAGATAAAGATTGCTTCGTTAATCATCGGAATTAACACACGGTTTACAACGAAACCTGGAGAATCTTTTACTTCTACTGCTTCTTTACCTAATGATTCACTTACTTGTTTCATTGCTTCTACAGTTGTCAATGAAGTCTTGATACCAATATTTAATTCAATCAATTTCATTGCTGGTACTGGGTTGAAGAAATGTAAACCAATCACTTTATCAGGACGTTTTGTTACGGCACCGATTTTAGTGATAGATAATGAAGAAGTGTTTGTCGCTAAGATGGTATCTTCCTTAGCAATTTCATCTAATTGACGGAAGATATCTAATTTGATTTTTTCATTTTCAGTTGCTGCTTCAATGATTAAATCAACATCTTTAGCATCGTCATATGAAGTAGAAGTCGTAATCTTAGCTAGAATAGCATCTACTTCTTCTTGGGTCATTTTCCCTTTTTCAACACGGCGTACAAGACCTTTTTCGATGTTTGCTAAACCGCGATCTACAAATTCTTGTTTAATATCGTTTAATACAACTGTATAACCAGCTTGTGCAAATTCTTGGGCGATACCGTCGCCCATTTGTCCTGCACCAATTACAAATACTTTTTCCATAATGTAATGGCTCCTTTTATAATGTCTCGTTTCAGATTAGCGTTTGATGATTAAGGCGTTACCTTGGCCCCCACCAATACATAAAGTTGCTAAACCTGTCTTCGCATCACGTTTAATCATTTCGTGGATTAAAGTAACGATGATACGTGCACCAGAAGCACCGATTGGGTGACCTAATGAGATTGCCCCACCATTTACGTTAGTGATTTCAGGGTCAAAACCTAATGATTTATTAACGCTCAACGCTTGTGCAGCAAAGGCTTCATTTGATTCGATTAAGTCTAAATCTTCTACTGTTAAACCAGCTTTTGATAAAGCTTTTTTCGTTGCAGAGATTGGGCCAGTACCCATGATTGATGGATCCACACCACATGAAGCAGATGAAACGATTGTAGCTAATGGTTCATAACCTAATTCTTCTGCTTTTTCTTTAGACATTAAGACTAAGATTGCAGCAGCATCATTGATTGTTGAAGAGTTTCCAGCAGTTACAGTACCGCCATCTTTCTTAAATGCAGGACGTAATTTAGCTAAACCTTCTGCTGTAGAACCGAAACGAACACCTTCATCTTGTGTCACAACAATTGGGTCACCTTTACGTTGCGGTACTGAGATTGGCACGATTTCATCTTCGAAACGACCAGATTTGATTGCTGCTTCAGCTTTTTGTTGACTCTTCGCTGCAAATTCATCTTGTTCTTCACGAGATAAGTCATATTTTTCGGCAACGTTTTCTGCAGTGATACCCATGTGGTAACCTTCGAATGCATCTGTTAAACCATCTTTTAACATAGTATCAACAGCGCGACCGTCACCCATACGTCCACCCCAACGGTAGTCGTTTAATACATATGGTGATTGGCTCATGTTTTCAGTACCACCAACAACCACGATGTCGTTGTCGCCAACCATGATTGATTGCGCACCTAACATAACTGTTTTCACACCTGAACCACAAACTTGATTTACTGAGAAAGAAGGTACTTCTTTAGGAATACCAGCATTCATAGCCACTTGACGTGCCACGTTTTGTCCTAAGCCAGCACTTAGGACATTACCTAAGATGACTTCATCTACTAAGCTAGGATCCAAGTTCAAACGATTTAAAGATTCTTTCACGACATCTGTTCCTAATTGAACTGCTGAATAATTTTTAAATGCGCCACCAAATGATCCGATTGCTGAACGTAATGCTGATACAATTACTACTTCTTTTGTACTCACTGTTTTTTCCTCCATTTATATATATGCTTTTTAAATTCTATTATATACTAATGCAACTTTGTATTTAATTTGGCGATTTTGTGGAATCGATACTTATATTATACTGGTAGCGTTTACAATATAAAAGGGGGTTATACCATGAAAACGCTATCAGAAACTTATTGAAGTATAAGTCATCCTTATAAAACTTTGTAGATTTCGATAAAATAAAAAGGTCCTAAAGCCAGAGAATGGCTCTAGGACCTACAGATATTAGGAAAAGTTATGTTTTTCTAAGTATTTGCTGGCGCAAAATTGCTTACAATCTGATTGAAAACATAATCTTTTAACGGTTCATGTTTTTCATGACGTGCGCGACAAATGGTGAAATTAAATGGAATTGGATCCTTGAATTTTCGTATCGTAGACAAATCTCGATTCAAATGCTTCTCTACTGGTCTAGGCAAAATAGTCACAATATCTGTATCTTGAGTTGCATCCATTAGGTAAGACCATGATGATGACGTGAAAAGAATTTGACTATCCAAATGATTTTCTTCCAACTTTTCGCTGACGAGTTGATGCGTCATAAAAGAACTTTTGAAGGTTGCCAATGGATATTTATCTAAATCACGCCAATTCAAGCGGTTTTTCTTAGCCAAAGGATTATTCTGCGACAAGAATGCCACCATTTCATCAAAACAAATCGTATGCTGCTCATATACCTTTTCGTCTAGTAAGGTTGGTTCGATAAGGATGGCTATATCTAAATCATCTTTAATCAACTTTTGACGTAAAGCATGACTACCATCTTCACTGATGGATATCTGTATCTCCTTATTTTCTACTGATAGTTTAGGGAAATAGGCAGCAAAGTAGGTTTCTAAGATGAGTGATGGTAAACCAATACGAATGGTTCCTTTTTGGCGTAAAGATTCATAATGAATAATATGATCTAATTCATCTGACAAAGCCAAAATTTTAATCGCATAGTCATATACTTCCTTACCCGCGGTTGTTAGTCCTTGTAAACGGCTATTCTTGCGGTTAAACAACTCAATTTCATGATCTCTTTCAAAGGTAGAGATAAACTGACTCAGGGCGGGTTGACTAATGTGGATTTTCTTGGCAGCTAGCGACAAGTTAAAGTTACATTCCACAATGTTAACAAAATAATATAACTGTAAGATGTTCAATTTCACGGCACCCCTCTCTATTAGTTTCGATTATAGCAAAGTTTATAAAACTAAAAAAAGAAATCAACCTCAAGTGTTTCCTGAAGTTGATTTCCGAATTTGTTCATAGCAATTATTGAGGTGGATTGCGATTAAACAAATGCGCCGATACCTGTAATCTCACGGCCTACAAGTAAAGCGTTAATTTCATGTGTACCTTCATAAGTGTAGATAGCTTCAGCATCTGCGAAGAAGCGTGCTACATCAGATTCTAGGGTAATACCATTACCACCAGTTACTTCACGTGCTAAGGCAACTGTTTCACGCATTCTTAATGAGTTGTGCATTTTCGCTAATGAAGAGTTGAACATTTCGTATTCGCCATTATCCATTAATTCAGCAATACGTACTGAGTAGCCTAAAGCTGCTGTAGCGTTAGATTGCATACGTGCTAATTTTTCTTGAACTAATTGGAAACCAGCTAATTTACGGTCGAATTGTTCACGTTCAGAAGTGTTACGTAAAGCAGCAACGAAAGCACCTGCTGTTACACCGTTGGCAATATGTGCAACGTCTGCACGAGTGTGGATGAAGATTTCATTTACAGAACGGAAACCGTTGATGTTTGGTAAACGGTCAGCTTCTGGCACTTCAACGTTTTCTAAAGTGATGTGGCCATTTTGAACCATACGTAATGAAATTTTGTTAGGAATTGGCACAGCATTGTAACCAGGAGTACCTTTACGAACGATGAAACATTTGATTTTACCATCTTCAACGTCACGAGCAAATACAGGAACGATATCAGCAGTATCTGCACCACCGATCCAACGTTTTTCACCGTTTAAGAGCCATTTGTCACCTTTACGTTCTGCAGTAGTTGCTAAACCACCTGCAATATCAGAACCGTGATCTGGTTCAGTTAAAGCAAAACATGTTTGCCATTCGAAGTTACGTACTTTAGTTGCGAATTCTTGTTTTTGTTCTTCAGAACCACCGATTAAGATTGTGTTGTAACCTAAACCACCATGTACTGTGTAGAATGTAGCAATTGAAGCATCAAAGCGAGCTAATTCATAGTATAGGAAGGCATTATACATTTCGCTAGCTTTCCATTTGTCATCGCGACCTTCAAATAATTTAGGGCTGTTCATAATGCCAGCTTCTTTTAATTTGTAGAATGCTTCAAACGGGAATTTACCGCGTTCCCAGTGGTCAGTTACAACTGGACGAATATCATTCTCAATGATTTGACGTACATGTTGTAATACTTCCAATTCACCATCAGTTAATTTTTCTGCGTAATGGAATACATCTTCTGGGTATAATTCACGGATAATTTCTGCTTTTGTTGACATAGTTTTGTCCTCCATTTAAGTTCAATTTTGTTTTATTTTAATTAAATACTTGTTGCAAACGCTTCCACACACATATAATAACCCATCCATATTCATTTTTAAAATAAGGAATTTGAATTGAAATATAAGTTTAAGTTATAGATAGTACAAAAACCCTATTCTTTCAAGATTTTATACAGTCAAAAGCATTGGATGAAACTTTTCTTCCTAACTGAATACATCCAAATTATGCTTCCTGTGAGGCTTTTGTTTATATGCACACACACATACAAGGCTAGTACAATTACCGAGGATAGTTATCCTACATTTGTTGAGAAAACCGCAATTACAGAATGCGCGTGTCATTCAGGCATTTTTGACCTTTTTATCCCGAATAAATTGTGGTTCTATAAGATATGCTATTTTTTTACTGAATATAACCACATTCAGGATAAATTTTTACCATCTGTATCGAACGAATCGTCATTGTATATAACTGGTCATTTATTTACCGAATAGAGGCTGGGACAAAAGGCCTCTAAAAAAGGCGTACACAATTCTGAATAAGTGTTGTGTACGCCTTTTACTTTGAAAAAATTCTTATAAATTTTGATTGAAATATATCATGGGAACAGATGTTAAAGGACTGAAAGTGTAGTTCCTTAGCCGTGAAGGAGGATGAAATCGAGACCTTGGATCGATTTCAAATTGAAAGACCTTGGCTTTCAATGGTCCCACGGCTCACAAGAAACGTACACTATAAGGACGAAAAATCTATGATTTTAATTTTTTGTACCAGCCACTGCTTTTTTATCCCGAATTTCGAGTTATTCGGTAATTTTATCGTTCACAGTACAACAAAAGGGGTTGGAACTATTTGTCCCAACCCCTGAATGAATTTATTGAAAATATTTTTAGATTAATGGAGAAATTAGTAGTTACCTTCGATTGAACCTAATTCTTAACCAAAGTTGTCTTTGCCTTCTTCACCAACAAAGTGCATGTCAGCGCCTAACATTTCTAAGAAGTTAGCGAATGCAGGGTTGATACCTAATTCTTCCATATCGTTTTTGTCTAGCGTATAACGAATGGTATCTTCTTGACCTGCTTCAACTTTTTGCACCCATTGTGGTTCACGGATTGATTCGCGACCTAAAGCAACAAATTCAATACCCGCATCCATTACTTCTTCAGCTTGTGCTGGTGTTTCGATTGAACCAACTGAAATTAATGGTACGCGACCGTTTACTGTTTCTTTGATATGTAACACGATTGGTGTTTTGTCTTCTCTATTATTTAAAGATGTACGCCATGCGCTACCCATAGAAATGTGTAAGTAGTCAATACCGCTGTCTGCTAATACATCAACAAATTGTAATGTATCTTCTAAACGGATACCTGGTTCTTCGATTTCTTCTGGAGAAATACGGTAACCTAAAATGAATGGTTCTGTTGCATATTCATCGATAGCTTTCTTAACGCTTTTAATAATTTCTAAATCAAAAGTCATACGTCCCTTAACATCGCCACCAAATTTATCTGTACGTTTGTTTGAATGTGGTGAGAAGAATTGTTGCATCAAGTATGTGTTGGCACCGTGCAATTCAACACCATCAAAACCTGCTTGGATAGCACGACGAGTTGCTTCTCCAAAGTCAACAATGATTTGTTCTACTTCTTCAGTTGTCAATTCACGTGGTGTTTCAGCATTTGGACGTGGTGCTGCTACAGCAGACGCACTAACTGTTTGGGTACCGCGTAAGATTGCTTTAGAAGACATACGGCCTGCATGGAAAATTTGTAAAATAGCTTTTGTACCATCTTTTTTAATTGCTTTTGCCATGTTGGTTAAGCCTGGTAGGAAGCAATCGTCTGTAATTGACAACTCACCTTCAAAACCTTTACCATCTTCACTAACATTCGCAACTGGTGCGATAAACATACCAACGCCACCTGTATGTGTGTCAAAGTAGTATAATTCATCTCTTGAAACTGAACCATCTTCAAGTGATGAACCTTCAGTCATTGGAGGAATAACCACACGATTTTTGATTGTTGCAAAAATAGTTTCAATGAGATTCAACATGAAATCTCACCACCACTATTTATTATAGAACCGAAATTATCGTCTCGATAATTTCATCTACCTTTTTTTATAGCAATTGCTAAACGTTCTAGTCTTCCACAATATATTTGATTTGATCAATGGGAAACGGGACAGCCTCTGCCGTATAGTAATTGATGTCGACTACCCTAGCGCCAATAGTCTGCCCGTCATTGCCGACAGGGACTTGAACGTGGTCACCTTCAAGAATCGTATCTGAGTTACTGAGATAATAGTAGGATTTTTCACTATCTGAAAATACTACACTACAGAAAATATATTCACCTAGACGCCGTTTTCGTTTACCAAAAATACGTGGATTCAAAACCTTGCCAAGACCATAAGATTCGAGGAAGAATTGCAGCGTTTCCACAAAACTACCCCAACGATTAGGTAGGTCTCCGTTTTCAAATGACCCATAAATGATCTTCTCGGGCTGCTTATCATAGGTGATGGTTATCGTATAGTCGTCATCTTCACTTGGTGCATCTTTGGTTATTCGCTGAATAGGTTCCTGGTCAGAAAATAATCGATCTAAATATATTTCATTTAATAGCGAGGATACCATTTTCCCCATCTGATAGGTATGGGTAATTGTGCCTGTTTGACCAATCGTTTGTAAGATACGCAACATCCCTGACATGCGGTCGATAACGATTTGCTCATCATAAGTATCCCAGGGTAAATTATCTTCAAAATAATCCGCCATACGCGTATGGATTTCTGTCAACCCCTTATAATGAACGGTGATATTTTGAATCCTATCATCCGTCCCATGGTCATCAAAGACAATTAGTTCATACATTCCTAGCGTATCCCGAATGAGATCGGATAAATCGACACCATCAACAATGAAATTGGCACATAAAGAACCCTCATACCGATACATTTCCCCATCAGTATTGGTTAACTCAAGTTCCCAAATCCCAATATCTGTTGCCCGGATTTCATCATAGGGTTTGCGAAAATACGACGCCATCGCTTGGAGGATTTTGTCCGTTTGCGCTGCGGGTATATGCTTTTGAAATTTTGACCCTGGGCTTTCTTGGTTTGAATCCTCAGAAACCAAAAATGATTGGAACCATAGGCCACCCTTATTATTAAGGGTCAAATTTTGTTGATAGGTTTCTCCCACACGAGGCGGGTTGAAATAGGACATGTTATTAGATGAGATTTTCATTTTTCTAAGTGTCCCTCGAAAAGCAAATGGCGTCAATTGTACCAATCTGCTAAGTCTGTACAAAGCCACTTTGAACCATTGGCGCATGGTGTCAGTTACGTAAGGTGTTCCCTGAAAAGCCCATTATGCGTAGTGGCGCCAAGCAGAATAGATAGCTGCACCCAAAATTTCTATATCATTTACCTCATAAATCACATGTTCCAAGTTCTTGACGGTCAACCAATCTTTCAGGTAATGATGTGCAAATGACTGGCCCTGATCCATCAAAAAGCCCAATTGTTGGCATTCATATCCCAACTTTTCGTCAAATAAATCATCATAACTTGTATCCGGATTTTGAAAAAGTGCCAACCATTTCTCCGCAAAAACACCCACTAAAGCTACATCTGCCACTATCCTGCACCTCCCAATATCTATCAGTATTTTATTACCCCAAGTATAGTATATTTATCCGAAATGTACCGATAAATTGATGCAAGTTATTCACTTTATTGCATTTGCCAAGACATTTCCCAAAAGGCCAATTCATAGCGGGAACAAGCTGTAAAAATAGCAAGCAAGTGGTCGATTTGGGCATCCGTATAATGTTGCGATAGACGATTTAAACTCTCAATCAAGGTCTGATTACTTGCTGAATAGGTGTTTGAACCATAGGCTTGAATCCAAGAACCATAGAAATCATCATGAATGGCATCCGGATTACGGCGCATGATTTCTTTGGCAATCATTTCATAACTGTAGGCACAGGATAGAATGGCTGCTAAGATTTCGACCTCAGTTTCCTCATAAGCCACTCGCAACATGTATGAGGTATACGAAAGATTATCCAAAGATGGTTGAATGGCGTCTAGTTCTTCTTCTGTAATGTCCAGTTGGGCCATAAAACCGTTATGAACATTCAATTCTGCCGAAATTCCAGCAATTGATTGGGCAAATAGATTTATATTATCAACATCTGTCGCCTTAGCTAGGCCGATGGCAAATACTTTTGTATAGTCTTTCAAGTACAAAAAATCTTGCATGATGTAATAGCGGAACTTTTCTCTGTCTAAACTGCCATCCCCAATACCCGTCACAAAGGGATGGTCATTGTAAGCCTCCCATATTTCACGCGTAGCTTCGATTAATTTATCGGTTGTTGTCAGTGATGGGATTGATGTCATTATCTGCCTCCTCAGCAAATTGCCCTTGCAAACCAAAATGATGGTTCATTGGTCCAGAGCCCGTTCCAAGGTCTAACATATCCGCTAGCGCTGCTGATAAATATGCCTTGGCGCGCGTTACTGAAGTAGCCAAATCGTAGCCCTTAGCCAGATTTGAAGCAATGGCACTCGACAGGGTACAGCCCGTTCCATGGGTATTCGGATTATCGATGCGTCGCCCTTCAAACCACCGGCATTGGCCGTCTGCATATAAGACGTCATTGGCATCATTAATCGCATGCCCACCCTTCACTAAGACGGCACACCCATACGTGTCACCAATAATTTTCCCAGCCGCTTCCATGTCATCTGCGTTTTGAATTGCTATACCTGCCAAAAGCGCTGCCTCTGGAATATTGGGGGTTACTAGGGTCGCAAGAGGTAACAAGTCTGCCGTTAAGGTTTCCACCGCATCTGTCTTCATGAGCGATGACCCAGACGTCGCAACCATCACTGGGTCAAGGACAATATTTGTTGCCTGGTAAAAACGCAGGCGGTCACCAATGACACGAATCAGTTCTGATGACGATACCATACCTATTTTGACAGCATCCGGATAAATATCTTCGAATACAGCATCAATTTGCGCTTGCAAAAATGCTGGCGAAGCCTCCTCCACGCCAAATACCCCTGTCGTATTTTGGGCGGTCAAAGCCGTGATAGCTGTCATCCCGTATACACCATTCATGGTCATGGTCTTCAAATCTGCCTGGATGCCTGCCCCACCAGACGAATCGCTTCCCGCAATTGCTAAAGCCGTCTTCATATTATTGTCCTCCTTCGTTATTCAAATCACTATCTACTACGTGCTCAGCTAAAATTTTTAAATCCCTAGATGCCTTCTCAATATCTGATGCCCCAAAAATAGCCGAAATAATGGCTACACCAGCGATGCCCGTGCCAGCTAATTGCCCTATATTTTCATGATCAATGCCTCCAATCGCAACGACGGGAATATCTACGCTGCACACACTTGGCGCAAGCCCTCAATCGTTAAGACATCCGCGTCGTCCTTAGTCGCAGTTGCGAACATGGCACCATAGCCTAGACAATCCGCCCCATTTTCGACAGCTATTAGTGCCTCAGCTACCGAATGCACGGACACCCCAATCAACATATCGGGTCCCACCCGTTTCCGCACTAAATCGCTCGCCATATCTTCCTGACCCACATGAATGCCATCCGCCTGACAAGCAATGGCAACGTCCACATTATCATTGATAAAAAGCGGAATATCGTAACGTTGGCACAAGTCTTTGATGATAAGGCCTCCGCCAAAAAGGCTTGGTCATCCATGGATTTTTCCCGCAACTGGACACAGGTCACCCCGCCCTTTATTGCGTCTTTCACCTGGTCTACTAAACTTTGCTTCCCGGTCCATCTTTGATCAGTCACGGCATATAGGCGCAAATCCGATTTAATAGACTTCATACTGAGCACCGCCTTCCAATTGGTCACCCGTCATGTGATAAATAGCATCGATGATATAGTTACGGTAGCTCGCATTACCGTCGAACCCTGTTAAACGGTCGTGGGCAATTTCCCCAGCTAATCCCATCACCATCACCGCGGCTGCACTTGCTTGTAAAACCTGGTCCGAATTTGCTGCGATAAATGCTGTGGTTAAGGCGGATAATTGGCATCCGGTGCCTGTAATAACCGACATCATGGGATGACCGTTGTAGATACAATAGGCTTTTTCCCCATCTGTTACGATATCAATAGCACCCGTAATGACCACCACAGACTTACTTTGTCTAGCAAAAGATTTAGCAAAATCGACTGCTTCAGACAAATTTTCGCTTGTAATCTTATCCGCTATATCAACGTCAACACCCTTGGTAGTCCCAGTGCCAGATGCCAAAGTTTTGATTTCAGACATATTGCCCCGAATGACCGTAAAATCAATGGCTTGCATTAAAGATTGGGCTGTTTCCGTACGTAAAATGGATGCCCCTGCCCCGACAGGATCCAATAAAACTGGATGTTGTAGGCGATTGGCTTCTTTACCGGCATTTAACATGGCAGGGATAGTCCGTGTGTTCAAGGTACCTATATTGATATTGAGCGCCTGACTAAGACGCGTGATGTCCACTACTTCATCTGCTTCGTCTGCCATAATCGGTGATGCACCCGCAGCCAGTAATATGTTGGCACAATCATTGACGGTAACATAATTGGTAATATTGTGGATGAGTGGCGATTTCGTACGCACATTTCCGAAAATTTTTTTAAACATATGACGCCTCCTTGTTATTTCATAAAAACGAAAAGCGGACAGATACCTGTTGAAGTATCCGCCCGCTTACACGCAAAATCACTTCCTACGGTGGCATTATCCACATCAGGTATAAGGGTCGAAGTTACATCACTTCCTCTCAGCCTGCACCACAAGCTCCCCCCGAAAAAATATTCATAAACAAAAACAGGAGCCACCCCATCCGGATACCTCCTGCAAAAAATCTCAGTAAATATGATTTCCTACGTCGGCATTACCCGCATCAGGTATAAGGGTCGAAGTTGGATTACTTCCTCTCAGCCTGCATCACAAGCTCCCCTGTTTTATTGGTTCATTATAACGTTAATGGTTGAAGTGTTCAATATGCCACCTCTTAATCCATTGGTTTAACTTTTTCTTCGATGAAGGCTATTTCTTCATCTGATAGTTCATATTTTTTATAGAGCTGCTGATCTATTTCTGAAATTGATTTTGTCCAGTCAATATCTGAATCAACAGTAAAGTCTTGTAAAGGTACTTTAGACCATTTTTCTTTGGGATTATCTTGTGTGATTTTAAGAACACCTAACATTGTGCGAGTAAACTTTGTCTTAATATATTTTAATGTGTTTTCTGCTTCAGTTCTATTTTTGAAGGCACCAATTGAAATAAAGGTTTGTGTAAATCCAGTGATGGGTTTCACAACAATTGGTGATGATAATTTTTCACCTAACGCGCCTGAACCATTTGCTTTAGGTAATATCACACGGTATGTGTCATGACCAAATGGTTTATTTATATAATCTTCTCTAATCCAATGATAAACCCGATCATTTTTATAACGACCATAAATCCTTATATAGCTGTTATTGTCATTTGGCATATTTTCATAAAAAACTAAATTGTCAAGTGTTTCAAGAACGGCAGTACCGACATCATTTAGATGATTTTTAGATAGAATATTTTGTGCATCAGGATGGTTTTTATGCATCAAAGATGTAAATTTATATATCCCTTGCCCCGACATTATTGTATTTAAAGTAACATTACTTAATTTTGAAACTTTCTTAACAATAGAATTCAGAGTTTCAAAGCGAGTAAAAGTTCCTATTTCACCATAATTTTTTGAGGTATCTCTATACAAAATAGCAACGCCCCCTTTTATGTCCGTACCTGGAAAAATTTCAGAGGATTTCGAGGAATAATACATCACTCTTAAATGCTTGTCTGATAACATTTTTTTGTTCCATTTTTTATCCGTACTTCCTGCATTAAATAAAAATCGTGCAGGAGAAATAATTGAGTATTTATTTGATATTTTCTCTGCCAGATCATAAAAATAATTATATACAGCATCATCCCGTGTATTTAGATTAGATTGTTGGTATGGCGGATTTCCTACAACTACATCAAATTTCATTATTGATTACCTCCAAATAGTTCATCCAGTTTTGCTTCAAAATCGCCTTCACCCTTGGCATAAGGTGTTGTATCTAACAACACAAGATGAGATGTATCAATATTTTCTGCTCTTTTATCAAAACCAAATACAAAGTTCTTAGCGATATTATAAATTATTTCGCTAGGTGCAAATCCATACACTTGATGCTCTAAAATATGTTTTAAACGCTCTTCTTCATTTGGAATGATCTCTTCGAGTCCAATAAACAGTCTTTTCACTATCTCTGTTAAATATAGTCCCGATTTAACATATAGGTCTGCAAAAGTTTTATCAGGATCAGAAAAAATACCAGAATTTTCAGCTTCTAGTTGATCAATCATCATAATAACAACTTTCTTTGGCGTATAGATTTGATTCGTTTTTTGTGGTGGGATGTAGTCAAAAATGTCTTCTTCTTGATTTTCATCAAAATAATTTGATAACTCAGCGCGTTTTCTTAAGAACTCCTGACAAGATTCATCGAACACAATCGGATCAAAGAAATGATATGTATCTCGCAATTGTCTGAATTGTCCAAGTGTAATCCCAGTAACTTCTTTGAAAACTGAATCATCTATGGTCAAATCGAAATTATCTAAATTTGTCGATTCTTCACCGTACGCCATTAAGAATGATGGAATGGTTCTAGCAAAGCCGCGTAAACGAGCACGAACTTCATCTTCTACATGATTTTTCTTCTTGTTCTCATGCACTTTAAGAATGTTTTCCGTGGATTTTTGCGCAATTTCTGGCAATTTCGCTACAACATTGTCCTCGATACTTTGTTTTTCTTCTTCATCAATTTTTTGCGTCATCTCTTCAAACGCTTTTTTAGCTTTCGTTATTTTTTCTTCATTTTCTTTGGCCTCAGCTAATTCTCGTTTATATTCGACTTGTGCTTCATTATGTTTTATTTCAGTATTTTTGGCTATTATTTCAATGGTTCTTGCTATTTTTGCTTTTTCTTCTTTAATCACACCATTTGTAGCAGTTTTAGATATACCAATATCCCTTGCAACATCCTCTAATCCCGGACGCAAAGTTTCCTCAACTAATTCAGTAACTACTTCTTCATACTTGTCATTACGATTACTATCAATTGCATTATCAATTTTTGATTTGATTTCTTCATACAATTTGTCACCGAAATGGGCCTTAGTGGTTGCTATCGTAATCGTAGGGTCAACTACCACACCACCATCTTGGTCAACTTGGACATTTTGCGTATCAATAGGCGAATCAGTAGGATTAGGTTTATATGTTCCTTGAGCCACTGGGTTTAATTGTTCTAATATTTCACGTGCGCCGGCTGAAGCAAATATACCTGATATATTTTGGAACAATAAATTAGACATAAAGCCACGTTTGACAACTTCCTGTGCTTTAATGGACTTCGGAATTGTCATTACCTGATTCGCATCAAGCTCAATCATCTTGCCATCATTATCTTCAGCAATTACTGGGAAGAAATTTAATAACTGCTTGATGTTTTCTTCCCGCTTATCAGTGGTCCCCCCACCATTTACTGTTTGTCGTGATAGATTATTCGCAAATTCATCATAAATAATCAAAGTACGTTCAGGCGCAAAATCGAATACATAAGCATTTTGCTTTTGGTATACTTTTCCATCTTTTTTGTAAGTCCATGGATTTTGAGCTCTAAATGCTGCCTGCATATACACACTTGGAGATTGTAAATTGGAGAGCATTAAAACACCCGTCCATTCTGGAACTGTAACCCCTGTTGTTAATTGGCCTACAGATAATGTAATGGTTTTATCGTTATTGTTGATAGCTTCTCTCACGCGTTCCAAGGCTTTAGTATTAATAATCTGATCATCTTCAGTTTTTCCGTCCCCAGCAGCGACAATGATATGGTAATTTTCGAATACTGGATGTTTCTTCAATAATTTTTCAAGCGCTTTAGCAGAAGCAACTCTATTTAAATACCAGAAAGTATGTTTCAATTCGTTTCTAAGTTCTGGCGTTGAGAATGGGTATTTTTCGTTATGCGTTAAGGTATCTAACCATTTGATAATGTCACTTTCATGGATGAATTTGCCCGCCTCATTCGTTTCAAAAAATTCATTTAAATCAAATGCATAATCTAAATTCTTTCCTTCAATATCAGCACCTTTATTTACTTCATCTGTTATTGCTTGACTCATCTGATATGAGAATAAATTCAATTGAGGTAAGGCAGTATATGGATTTTCCTCATCCCAATCAGGCTGCCAATGTTTTTTTGCAGTTTGCTCGTCAGCGTAGGTCCAGTTATAGATCTGTTCTTCCGTAAAATCACCAGATGCGATTGCCTTGAAAGGTGTACCCGATAAATATAAGGTAAATTTACGTTCCAATTGATCAAATGCGACATCAGTAATTATTGTATCGATACCTTCATGGCTTTCATCAATAACAAGTAAATCCCATTTCAGGTTTTTAATCCAATTTAATTTATCATGCTTACCACCAAATGAAATTGCCCCTTTTAAGTCTTGCAAGGAAACAAAGGTAATCATTTTTTCTTTAGGATTTTCTGAGTCTAATTGTTTGAGATATTGTTCTCTAGAAAAGGCAGGACGATTTTTTAATGATTCATTATTCGATAGGAAAACATAGTCCGTTTGCCAAGCAATAAATTTTTCAAAATCATCAAACCATGAATTTGCGATGGCTGGTCTGTTAGTAACAATTAAAACTTTTTCAGCTTCTAGTTTTCTTGCTAAATCATATGTGGTAAGTGTTTTCCCAAAACGTGGTTTTGCATTCCACAAAAAGCGTCCGCCTTCGTGTTTTCTTGCATAAGTCAAAGTCTTTTCAACAGCCGACTCTTGTTCAGGGCGTAAGACATATTCAGCTTCCTCTTTAATCTGTTTGAAATTTTGTTTTTTAAAATCATTTAAGTCATCTAATGATTTTTTTGGTGTACCGTTATAATAAAACCATTCCCGTTTACCACGTTGTGGCACTTGCTTATATTTTCTTAAATACGAGTGAAATTGTTTATCTGTAAAAAAATTATCTGTTCCATCAAAAAATGCTGGTTGCACCCATAATTCGTCATATTTAAGTTGAATTGCGGCTGTTTGCGTTTGTTCTTTAATTCGTTGTTCAGCATCTTCACGTTGAGTATAACCAATTTTTATCCAACCAATATTTTCTTCAATTGTTGGTAACGTATATGCATAGATTTGTGGATATATTAATTTAGTAGTTTTATCCCGTTGTTGTTCCCCATACCTACTTAACTCCCTTATCAAAAAACTCCATCTTATCTAATTCCCAATTCATTATTTTTACTCGTTTACCTGGTTTGATAATCCATTGTTCCACTGATTCTTCATCCTCAAATAAAGATAATTGTACTGTCGTTACTAGCTCTCTTTTTTCAGATAATGGAATAATATATTTCAACCCATCCATTTGGAATACGTTATAACTTATAATTTTGGCAATATCTTCAAACAAACCCGCTAACGGTTCCTCAGACCATTTATCAAAATAAAAATCCCTATAGGTATATAGCAAATTCTCCCTAGCTAGAAATAAAGAATCTCCACTCCATTCAAACCCATAACTGGATTTGTATGCGCTTTCAACTAATCGTTGCCATTCAGCTTTATCGTCTATTTCGCTATTAATTCTACGGAGTTTTCTATCGACAAATCCTACTCGTTCATCTAAGGAAATGATTTGCCCTGTTTCCATATCATAGCGAGTGGCCATATATGGTGCTTCCCCACATGTTATTTCCAGCCATTTACGCCCGACATAAGTTTCTAGATCATCTTGCGCATAGTTCTTATCTACTTCATCATTCTGTAATTTCACTACCCAAGTAGGCGTAAAAACTTCTGCTTTGTCTCTCGTTCGTTTTTTTTGAGTTTCTGTAGATTTTAAAGCTCGAGGTTTAATTATTTTCCCCATTGCACCTGTAATCAATTCACGTTTCATTTCTGATGTCGGTGCATACGCAGCACTACCAAATTTCACATAATTTTCATTAGCCCAAATTATGTTTTTAATCTTTCGAGGAGTCGTTTTGGTTCTATCAATTAATAAAAAATCCAAAATCTTTGGATACTGTTCCCAGATAGCATCTTCTGAAATATCAGTACTATTATGTTCTTCTAATTCATCTGTAGTAGACATTTTCAACCTCCCCTCTTTATCATTGTTCTTTATACTTATTAAAGTATATTCTATCATGTTATTGCTAATTTAGAATGAAATAGACAAAAATAATTCATCTTTCCTTAAGTAATTTATACCTATTATCATTGAAAATTTCATATTCTGCTACTACTAATTTTCCTTATAACTCTAATAAAAAAGCAAATAGCGTAGCTGATATGCTCCCCCTAAAAGTAGACACTTAATAAAATAAGTC
>NZ_NEEY01000049.1 GCF_002252085.1 Aerococcus sp. 1KP-2016 | reverse complement strand
TCTCTCAAAAAAATACACTCCCAAAACTATGAACTTTTTTGTTCAGTAGTGGGCGTGTATTTTTCTATATCTTTATAAAAATAAACGAAAGTGGGACTACTTTTTTCGCAAAAGTAGTTTTGTCCCACCCTCTTCATACGCTATTACCCCATGTCTTTGACTTTAATCATACGCGTGATTGATGCGCGTTCGTTTTCGTCTAGTTTCATTTGGATATATTTAATTGTTTCCTTGAAATTCGGAATCATGCGGTACTCAAGTGCGTTTACACGGCGACGTGTTGACTCAATTTCCGTTGCCATCAATTGGCAAGTCTTCTCGATTTCACTCAACTTCAATAGTTTCGGCATTACATCATTTAAAACCTCAATGGCATCGTCCAACTCACTAGAAGTATTCAAATAACCATATTTCAGTTCCTTGTCATCGTCACCTTCAGCAGTCTCATCATAAGAAAAAGACATCTCAGGTACGATAACAGACATAATATTCTTACGTGAAATCTCTAAATTGGTTTGCTTGGTTGGCAAGGCCACGATTTCTTCCATAAAAGCATCATTCATCGAAGATGACGCCAAAACAAAGTTCTTCAAAGCACCTGACAATTCGTCTTCTACTTCATTACGAAGGCGGTTGTTTTCCTTGATTAAATCGATAAACTGACGCATTAATTCATCTTGCTTATCTTTTAATAAATCATAACCATTCTCAGCAACCTTGAGGCGCGCTTTAAGCGTGCTCAACTCCATACGAGTAGGTTTCACATTTAGGGCATTTGCCATTTAGGATCACTCTCCTTCAGTTGAAGGCATGTATTCGTTAATCAAATCATCTTTAATACGTGTCAATTCAGTACGCGGTAAGATGCGTAATAATTCCCAAGCTAAGTCTAATGTTTCTTGGATTGTACGGTTTGTTTCGAAACCTTGGTTCACGTAGGTATCTTCGAAAGCAGTTGTAAATTCTACGTATTTCTTATCTGTTTCTGATAAGGCAGATTCACCCAATACTTGAGACAATTCTTTGGCTTGTTTACCTTTCGCATAGGCCGCAAATAATTGGTTCATTGTCGCGGCATGGTCTTTACGCGTCTTACCATCACCAGTACCCTTATCTTTTAGACGAGATAATGATGGCAATACATTGATTGGCGGTTCAATCCCACGTGAATCTAAATCACGGTCTAGGATAATTTGCCCTTCAGTAATATAACCAGTCAAGTCAGGAATTGGATGTGTAATATCATCTTCTGGCATGGTTAGGATAGGGATTTGTGTTACAGAACCTTTAGAGCCCTTAATACGGCCAGCGCGTTCGTATAAGGTTGATAGGTTTGTATACAAGTAACCTGGGTAGCCACGACGACCTGGTACCTCACGTCGAGCAGCAGATACTTCACGTAAAGCTTCGCAGTAGTTGGTCATATCAGTCATAATAACCAATACTTGCATGTCTTTTTCGTAAGCTAAGTATTCTGCAGCAGTTAGGGCAATTTTCGGTGTAGCCAAACGTTCGATTGAAGGTTCGTCCGCCAAGTTAATAAATAGGACTGAACGGTCGATGGCACCTGTTTCACGGAATGATTCCTTGAAGTATTCAGCTTCTTCGAAGGTTACACCCATCGCTGCAAAGACAACGGCGAATTGTTCGTCGTCACCGATTACAGAGGCTTGACGCGCGATTTGTGCTGCCAATTCTTTATGGGGTAGACCTGAACCAGAGAATACTGGTAATTTTTGGCCACGAACGAGTGTGTTCAAGTGGTCAATGGTAGAGATACCTGTTTGAATAAATTCATCTGGATAGTCACGTGCCATTGGGTTGATTGCTTGACCATTGATATCGCGACTTTCGTCAGCGATAATTTCAGGTCCACCATCTTTGATGTTACCTAAACCATCAAAGACACGACCAATCATATCTTCGGACACACCAAATTCAAGCGGACGACCTTGGAAGCGAACTTTGGTATCTTGTAAGTTGATACCAGAACCACCACCATAGATTTGAACGACTGCACGTGTTTCTTGGACTTGTAGTACTTGTCCAAGACGTTTTTCGCCTGTTTGCATTTGAATTTCTACAAGTTCATCATAGCTAACGCCTTCAACGTCATCAACAATCATCAAGGGACCATAAACATCTGATATTGATTTATATTCTTTTAACATTATGTGCGGGTGCCTCCTTTCACGATTTCTGCCATTTTGGCTTTAATTTCATCGTTAATTGCGTCGATTTTGTCTAATTGATCTTCTGGGATAAATTTAGAACGAACGATGCTTTCACGTAAATCAACTGTATTTTCAGCGATTTCTTGGTAGTATGCACCCTTATCCATTGCAGCACGAGCTTCTGTATTGAAAGTTAAGATATTAAACAACATTTTTTCTTGTTTCTTCGCAGAGGTTGATGTATCAACGTCATCAAAGGCATTTTGTTGTAAGTAACCTTCACGAATCATAGCTGCAACTAATAAAGTCATCTTATCTGTTTCAGATAGGGCATCAAGACCAACTAATTGTACAACTTCTTGTAAGCTATCTTCTTCAGTTAGGATGGTCATGGCTGTTTGTACCCATTTAGCCCAATCAACGCCAAGTTCTTCTGCTACACCCTTGTTGATATCTGTATTGTAAAGTGAGTATGAGTTTAACCAGTTAATTGCTGGGAAATGACGTTGTTGTGATAATCTAGCGTCTAATGACCAGAATACCTTCACAACACGTAAAGTATTTTGTGTAACGGGCTCAGAAGTATCCCCACCAGGAGGTGAAACGGCACCTACGGCAGTTACAGAACCTACGCGGCCTTCCCTACCCAATGTGCGGACAATCCCTGCACGTTCATAGTATTCAGCAATACGTGAACCTAGGTATGCTGGGTAACCTTCATCACCAGGCATTTCTTCTAGACGACCAGACATTTCACGCAATGCTTCCGCCCAGCGAGAAGTTGAATCGGCCATGATGGCTACTGAGTAACCCATGTCACGGAAGTATTCAGCAATCGTGATTCCTGTATACACAGAAGCTTCACGCGCTGCTACCGGCATGTTTGAGGTATTGGCAATTAATACCGTACGCTCCATGATTGATTCACCAGTTTTAGGGTCAATCAATTCTGGGAATTCGTTAATAACGTCAGTCATTTCGTTTCCACGTTCACCACAACCCACGTATACCACAATATCTACATCAGCATATTTGGCAATTTGGTGTTGTACAACTGTTTTACCAGCACCGAAAGGTCCCGGAACGGCTGCAGCCCCACCCTTAGAAATTGGGAAAAAGGTGTCGATTACGCGTTGACCGGTTGTCATAATTTTCTTAGGTGCATATTTTTCTGCGAATGGACGCCCTTTACGTACAGGCCAAGTTTGCACCATAGTAAATGATTGCTCACCTTGTTCTGTGTCTAATACGTATACATTATCGTTAAGGGTAAAGTCACCTTCTTGAATGGATTTGACTGTACCAGATACGCCAACTGGTATCATGATACGGTGTTCGATTACGGCACCTTCCTTAACAGTACCAACGATGTCACCTGCAGATACTTGCGCACCAACTTCAGCAGTCGGTACGAAATGCCATACAGCTGTACGGTCTAGGGGATCAATTTGTACCCCACGTTCTAAGTAGTTAGATTCAGTTGTATCCAAGAATTCTTGTAATGGACGTTGGATACCGTCGAACATTTTTGTCAACATACCTGGTCCTAATTCAACTGACAATGGATGACCAGTTGTCACCACTTTTTGTCCAGGTTCTAGTCCAGAAGTTTCTTCGTAAACCTGAATAGAAGCGACGTCACCGTGCATTTCTAGGATTTCTCCGGTTAATTGTAGTTCTCCTACTAAACAAATATCACGAACAGCTGCTTCTTCCATGCCACTTGCTTTAATCAGTGGACCGGAAACTTCAATGATTTTTCCGTCTTTCAAAACTGTTCCTCCCTCTTATCATTTTCTATGTTTACTTGTACAAGTTCGTAGCGAATATTATCTACGAACCCGTTTTTTATGGATTATAAAATATTTTGACCAATTGCTTTTTCAACATTGGCATTCACACGTTCCTTACCGATGCCCAAACTTCCTTCATGTGAAGGAATCAGAATAATGGCTGGTGTTACCTGTGTATCATAAAATTTAACGGTATCTGGAATTTGTGTAGCGATTGTCTCGGTCAAATAGATGACACCATAACCCTCATCGGCCATTGTACGAATGGTTTCGCGTGCTTCTTGGCCTGAAATAACAGGGTAAGCATCAAATCCAATCAATTGGAAAGGAACAACAACGTCTTTTTCACCGACAACTCCGATTTTATAAGCCATAAATTGGTTGCATCCTTTCTTCAACGACTGACTGATCTAAGTCATATTCTTTCGCATTTAGAATCAAACGTAAATTGGCTACTTCATTTTCCTTGAAATGCATGTAGGCGATGACTGGCATTGGCCCGAATGGTACCCAGGCTGCTTGACGCATTTCATCAGCTTCAATTTGTTTAATGCGTTTTTCTAATTTCACAACATCGATAGGGTCTTTTGCGTCGATTTTTTCGTACAGGTTACCTGCATATGGTAGACTCGCAAATTTCTCCACTACTCGATTATAATCTTTCGTACCCGCTAATTCGATTAATTCAGCTTTTTCAAATGTTCCGTCATTACTTAATACGGCCGCTAAGAATTCTCGTGAACGCCCTTGTTTCATGGCCCGAACTACTGTTGAAAGGTTCTCAAGGTCAATGATCATCATGATTACTTTCATAGCTTCAAGGTCTTGAATGTGATCTGCAATGGCACGTAAATGACTCAAATAGGCTTGGTCTAACATGATAGATAAGCTATCCAAATCCTCAGTTTCATCATAATAGCTACGTGCTTTTAAGACACCTGCTTTCATAATGTCTGGGAATTGATTCCCGTCACCCGTCTTCATTAAGGTTCTTAAGGCTTCAATAGAGAAACGACCAATTGGGATATACATGCTGGATAAATCTCTGTCTGTATACCATTCTTTGAATAATACTTTCAAATTGTGGTAACTATAGCGTAAGGCGAAGATATCCACCACCGCATTCACAGGTGTTTGTTCATATAAATCAGCATATGTATCACGTAAATCACGGGTTAGGAACCCGTCAAAATCATGTGTCTGTATAATATCTTCCGGCACATGGTAATTGGTCTTCCGTAGGGCAGCAAACACGTCTTCAAGGGAGCTGGCACGAAGTAGTGCATCATAATCTTCTTTAGCTAGCAAACTACTTTCTTTGACACGAATGGATGTATCCAATTGTGCATATGTAGCGTTTGGCATGAATTTCTCTCCCCTCTATTAGAATGCGTGTTTGACAAGTTTTGGTCCTAAAACAGCTTTCTTTTGATCAATAATAGCTTCAAAGGTGAAGTTATAATCTACATCATTTTGGCTAATAATAAAGCCTGAACGTTTGGCAATAAATTCGTCAGCAATTTGAACTTGATCATTTATCGCACGCACTTGGTCGACATCGAATTGATGTTGGCTAAATTCGCCAATCTTCAATTCTGCATTTTCAAGTGTATCCAATTGCGCATAGGCACCCCGGATTAAACCAGTGAATTCTTCACTAGACAATTGTTGTAAGCCAACAATGGCTTCTTGGTAAACACTGTCTAATAAGGCTTGTTTGGCCTGTAATTTTTCATTACGCAAAGTGTTCAAATAGCTTTGTTTTTTTGTTTGTAATTTTTGGGCTTCCGCTGCCTCGATGTGACGTTTTTCATTTTCAGTACGTTCATCGATTTGAGCTTTCGCTGTTTTTAACGCTTCATCAGTTTCAGTTTCAAATGCTTGTAGCTTCGCTTGTTCCTCTTGTTCAGCGCGCGCAAGGACTTGATTAACTAAAGTTTGAATATCCGCCATTCGACTCATCCTCCTTCTTGTGGTTTGCTAAATGTATGTGATTAACCAACAGAAAGAACTAATAATAGGGAAATAACGAATGCTAAGATTGCGTAAGTTTCAACCATGATAGAGTAGATAATAGCGTTAGCTACGTTTTCTGGACGTTTTGCTAGGATTTGTAAACCAGCTGTCGCAGTATAACCTTGCCAACGTGCTGAAATCCATCCAACAAAAGCGATTGGTAATGCAGCCATTAAGTATTGTAAACCTTGAGATAGGTCTAAACCGTTACCCAAGTTTAGGTAAATCATGATACCGATAACGAAGCCGTAAAGACCTTGTGTACCTGGTAATAATTGTAGAATCAATGTTTGTGCGAATTTTTCAGGTTGGTCTTTTACTAAAGCTGTTGCTGCCGCACCAGTTTCCCCAACACCACGTGCTGAACCCATACCTGAGAATAAAACTGCAACTGCGACACCTAGCATAGCAAAGATAGTACCGCCATTTTCAACAAAGAAATCAAACCATGTATTCATTTTATGTAAACCTCCATTTATTGTTTTGAGTGACTAATTTTCTTTTACATCTTTTAAAGAAACAAATTCTTGCAAGGTGCGGATTGGCTTAAAGGCACGACCGCCACCTTCATAAAACTTACCGAAGAATTCAACGAAGATTAAACGCATACTATGTACATAAGCAGATAGTAGGGATAGGAACATGTTGAATAATTGTAAGACGATAATTAACACGATACCTGCTGTAAATCGAACTGGTGTCGGTAAAATCGTAAATAGGATATTGAAGGACATACCAATGGCACCCCCTGCAATACCCAAGGCCATTAGACGTGTATAGGATACGAAGTCCCCTACATAGGAAGAAACACCGTATAAATTATACAAACCAACTACCCCACCGACTGCCTTATTATCGCTTGTAAATATAGGAATCAAAATAATTCCTGCGGCGGCAATAATGGCTAGCCATGTTGCAACAGTTACAAGTACTGGCACACTCAAGAGCATACCCGCAATACCAATTGCCAAAGCAATCATTAAGCTCAACCAACCGATACCATCGTTATAAGCACTCGACCAGTCTTTACGTGAAACTTGTAAGCGAATGTTTAAGCAAAGGGCTACGAATATATGTACATAACCAATGACTAAAGAAATAATCATCAAGGTCAAGGCATCTTCTGTTGGATTCAAAATACCAAATGGTAGAGTGACCCCAAATGCTGATCCATAAGCTAACCCTACCAACATTGTTGGATAAGATAGGATATGACCAAACGTCACAAAACGTTTCGCACCCTTGCGTAAATCCATCACCTTAAGGGCGATAAATGTACCTAGCATAATAAGGCACCATAACCAAAGTCTCCCATCATCATGGCAAAGAATAGCATATAGAAAATAGCTACCCAGTTGGTTGGATCTTTTTCGCGGTAATTTGGTAATGAGAACATTTCGGTAATCATTTCAAATGGTGCGACAATGCCATTATTGTGCAGTTTAATTGGTACTTCTTCAGCATTTACTTCCGCTTCAGTAGTTTCTTCAAGAATGACCGCAACCTCTTGGCTGTCAAAGGTGTTTTCTAGGACACTTTGCAATTCACCAACTTGCGCTTCTTCTACCCAACCGCTGAATAAGGACAAGTGTTGATTGTCGTAAGACAATTTCGCCGCATTCGCACGTTGGCTGCGGTTGAAGAATTCCTCGACCGCTAATTGGATGGTGGCTTTAGAAGCCTGCAGGTCTTTCAATTGGTTGACAACCTGCTTTTCATCGTCAATGAATTGTTTACGCTCTTGTTCTAATTTTTGGAAACTTGCTTCTGGTGTTTGACTATAAGCAAAATCGACTTCAGAGAAGTAGTTCTCGCTCAAAGCTGCTTGTACTTCATCTTTATGTTCTGGTAAGGCAACAACAGCCACACCAATTTCATTTTCGTCCGAAAAGATTTCTTCGACCGCTACATGTTCACTTGCCTTCAATTGGTTAAAATGAACGCGATTTTCATCATTAGGGATTGTACCCAAGCGTACTTGGAACAAATCAAGTGATGTTAGCGTTTGTGGGTCAAGAGTTAGGGCACGCCATTTTGCAATGGCTGTCTGCTCATCTTCCACATGTTGACGTTGGTCTTGAATATCATTTCGTTTTTGTCTCAAGGCCTCCACTTGCTCAATAAGGGCAAGTGCTGCCGAATCATCGACACTTTCATGTAGCTGATCCATAGTCATCTCAGGACGTTTCGCAGTGATTTTTTCTTTTAAAGATCCTTTAGCTTGATATTGGCTCAAGAACTTGAGGACTTCTCGACCACGTTCGTACAAAACTTGATAGTCGTTTTGATTTTGGTAGTTGTTGTTGAAGGTTAAGTCATCACCGGTAATCTTTAAAGATAAGTCACTGACTTCAATATTTTGCATCGTTTGTAAGGTATATAACAATTTTTCCTTGTTATTTGGCGCCGTCACAAGCGATACTTTTTGCATCTTAGCGATTGCCATAACTATTTTTCACCTCCGAAATTACAACTGAAACTAAAGCGGGCAGGTCATTCTTGAATTTATCTTTCAATTCTTGAATTTCTTGATCATTCTTAGCTTTTTCTTCAGCTTGGTATGCTTCTAACACTTTTTGGTTGGCATCTACTTGTGCTTGTTGAAAGGCGTTTATGGCTGCATCCTTTTCAGATGTCCATGCTGCTATCTGACGCTCTTTATCAGCTGATAAAGCTTCACGTTTCTCCGCGTATTGTTTTACGAGGTCTTTCGTAGCCTTTTCAGTATCGACAACTTGTTCTAATGTTTTGCTGGTCAATTCATTCACCTCCCTAAAGCGATTTAACACTCTAATTATAACAAAGAAAACGCTTATTTAAAATATTTATACAATCTTTCGAAACCGGGCTTAAATCGATTAAAATGCCCGATATAATTGCATTTTCTAGGCATCCAATTTGGGCTTGCGACTGGCATTTTTGCGCTTGATTCGTAGTGCTGCAAAGAAATCTTGCAAGAGTTTCTGGCATTCATCATGCATTAAGCTACCCGTAACACCCACTTGATGGTTAAAACGA
Organism: Aerococcus sp. 1KP-2016; assembly: GCF_002252085.1. Classification (GTDB taxonomy): domain Bacteria; phylum Bacillota; class Bacilli; order Lactobacillales; family Aerococcaceae; genus Aerococcus. Next base: position 4,161 of record NZ_NEEY01000049.1, on the reverse strand, counting down.
CTATCCTGCAACAAGTTCATCAGCGTCCCCGCCGTTCCACCTTTTTGATCATAGGCACCAAAATACACATGACGTACGCGGCTTTGAATCATGGCACCTGAGCACATGGGACACGGCTCAAGCGTGACATATAAATCTGCATCCATTAATCGCCAAGAATCGCGATTTTTATTGGCTTCTTGAATCGCAATCATTTCAGCATGAGTAGTTGCATTCTGGCTGGTTTCGCGTAAATTATGCCCGCGACCAATAATTTCCCCCTTATACACAACGACCGCCCCAATCGGCACTTCACCAATGGCTGCTGCCTTGTTTGCTTCATCTATGGCTGCCTGCATGAATTTGATTTGGTCTTCTGTCGACGCCCCCAACTTTTCTTGGTTGTCTTCCGTCATGCCACACCTCTTTCTATTTTAAATCATGGCTAATTTTACCACTTTCTAACAGGCATACCAACAGCTATCCCCAACTGGCAACGCATTTGATTACTTTTCTTCCTATTAACTAGTCCCTTAAAAAAAAATTTTCCACTTCAAATTTAATGCTTGATTTGAAAACGGTATCATTATATAATAAAGGTGTAAATAACTTGTATAGACAAGTCTGTTAATTTTTGCAATATGGGTTGCTGTTTCAAACAGCTGTTATCAGAATTATCCGAGTATATTAAGGAGGAGAAGAGAATGAGTGATTTCAAACAAGATGCCAAAGCCTTGTTAGAAGACATTGGTGGTAAAGAAAATATTGGCGCGGTAACTCACTGTGCGACACGTATGCGGTTCGTGCTAAATGATCCCAAAAAAGCGAATGTTGAAGCAATTGAAAATTTGGATTCTGTAAAAGGGACATTTACCCAAGCAGGTCAATTCCAAGTCATCATTGGAAACAAGGTTGCTGAATTTTATAATGATTTCCAAGCTGTTTCAGGTGTAACCGGTACTTCTAAGGAAGAAGTGAAAGCGCTTGCCGCTAATCAACAACAAAACTGGCTACAAAAAGCCATGACTTTCCTAGCTGAAATCTTTGCCCCTATTATTCCAGCCATTATCGTTGGGGGTCTTATCTTAGGTTTCCGTAACGTACTTGAAGGCGTACCAATGTCATTCCTTGGTCAAAAAATTGTCGAAGGTGCAGCCCAAACAGCTGCCGATGGTACACCCATTTACAACACCATCGTTGATGTATCTCAATTCTGGTCAGGCGTAAACAGTTTCCTATGGTTACCAGGTGAAGCGATTTTCCACTTCCTACCAGTAGGTATTACTTGGTCAGTAACCCGTAAAATGGGTACAACCCAAATTTTAGGTATTATATTAGGAATTACCTTGGTATCACCACAATTATTAAACGCTTATGCAGCCCCTGCAGCCCTAGCTGCTGGTGAAGTACCACAATGGGACTTTGGTTTCTTCCAATTAGACATGATTGGTTACCAAGCACAAGTATTACCAGCTATGTTTGCCGGTCTAGCTTTATCTTGGTTAGAAATCTTCTGGCGTAAACGTATCCCAGAAATGGTTTCAATGATTTTCGTACCATTCTTATCATTACTACCAGCAATCATCTTGGCGCATACAGTCTTAGGTCCGATTGGTTGGAAGATTGGTACCTTTATCTCAGGTATCGTATACGCAGGTTTAACTGGCCCAGTTTCTTGGTTATTCGGTTTAATCTTCGGTGCCCTTTACTCTCCATTAGTAATTACTGGTTTACACCATATGACCAACGCGATTGATACGCAATTAGTTGCTGACTTTGGTGGTACAGGTCTATGGCCAATGATCGCCCTATCAAATATCGCCCAAGCATCTGCTGTAATGGGTATCTGGTGGGCAACACGTCACGACGAGAAAGAAAGCCAAATCACTATTCCATCTGCCGTATCTGCTTACCTAGGTGTAACAGAACCCGCCATGTTTGGGGTTACCATTAAATATGTTTACCCATTCGTTGCAGCCATGATTGGTTCAGGTTTAGCTGGTCTATTATCAACAAGTGTTGGTATCACAGCTAACTCAATCGGTGTTGGTGGTTTACCAGGTATCTTAGCAATTCAATTCCAATACTGGGGTTGGTTCCTATTAGCAATGGCTATCGCGATTGTGGTACCATTTACACTGACTTTAATCTTCAGAAAAACTGGCTTCTTAGCGAAAAACAAACTAGACATCAACGTAGACTTCAAATAGTAGCGGGTGTCTAAATATCAAATCAAACGCTCGCCTTGGTAGACCAACCACGGGCGAGCATTTTTTCTTAAAGGAAAAGGAGGAAGGATTCATATGACAAACAATCTTGGCAAAAAGGTAATTTACCAGATTTACCCAAAATCTTTCAACGACGCTAACGGCGACGGCTTCGGTGATTTTAGAGGTATCATCGACAAATTAGACTACTTAGAAAAACTTGGAATTGACATGATTTGGCTCAACCCATTCTACCCGTCTCCCCAACACGACAACGGCTATGACATCTCAGACTACACCGCCATTGATCCCCGTTTTGGGAGCATGGACGATTTTACAGAACTAGCACAAAAAGCCAAAGCCCGCGGAATCGATATCATGCTCGACATGCCCCTAAACCATTCCTCTACTGACCATGAATGGTTCCAAAAGGCGCTAGCTGGTGACGAGGAATACCAGGAGTATTACTACTTGCGTCCTTTGAAAGCTGATGGTTCCCTACCGACCACTTGGGAATCCAAGTTTGGTGGGCCTGCTTGGGCACAGTTTGGTGATACCGATTTGTATTATTTACACCTATATGATGTCACCCAAGCCGATCTAAACTGGCATAATCCAAAAGTCCGCGAAGCGCTTTTTGACATCTTACGCTTCTGGATTGATAAAGGTGTGGGCGGTTTCCGTTTCGACGTTATGAATGTGATTGGTAAGAGCGAGATCCTAGAAGATTCAATTGACGGTCCGGGTTCGACTCAAGAGAAGCGCCTCTATACAGATACAGAAAATTCGCATCTCTGGATTCAGGAGATGGCAACATCTACCTTTGGCGATATCGAAGGTTTTGTGACAGTCGGTGAGATGTCTTCGACGACAATTGAAGATGGCGTGCGCTATACCAATCCGGATGAAGAAAAATTATCGATGATCTTCTCCTTCCACCACCTAAAAGTCGACTATCTTGACGGTGAGAAATGGTCGAAAGTTGATTTCGATTTCCAATCCCTAAAAGACATTTTAAACGATTGGCAAAAAGGCATGTCGGATGGCAATGGTTGGAACGCTTTGTTCTGGAATAACCACGACCAACCGCGCGCAAATTCCCGCTTCGGCGACACGGTCAACTATCCCTATGAAACAGCCACCATGTTGGCACAAACCATTCATTTCATGCGTGGTACACCATATGTCTTTGAAGGTGAAGAAATTGGCATGACCAACCCTGACTTCACGGATATCAACGATTACAACGATATCGAGACTTGGAACAACTATCAAATTTTATTGGATAAGGGCCTTTCGGAAGCAGAAACTATGGAAATCATCCAATTCAAATCACGCGATACGTCACGGACACCAATGCAATGGGATGATTCAGCAAATGCTGGCTTCACTACGGGTACCCCGTGGTTGAAAGTTGCGGATAATTACAAGGAAATCAACGTTGCTAAGGAATTGGAAAGTGGCAAAATCTTCCCTTATTACCAACAATTGATTCAGTTACGCCATGAATTACCAATCATCCAAGACGGTGCCTACCACGAATTGTTGACCGACCATCCTGAAGTCTTGGCTTACTACCGTACTTTGGGCGATCAGGTCTTGTATGTCTTTAGTCATTTCTACCCTGGTACCACTAAGGTGACCCTACTAGATAGCGTTGACCTAGACCGCGAATATGTCAAACTATTGGGCAACGGTCCTGTCGACAGCTTCACCCGTGAATTTGACCTGAGTCCTTACGAAACCGTCGCATTTATTACTAAATAAATTGGGAGTGCGACAAGAGGCGGTTAGATAGAGTGCGAAAAACGACGCTAGGATTTAATCGATAAAAAGCCTTCAAGTATTTAAAATGGACCCTGTGTCAAGGACATTAAAAAAAAAGACCTTATGCAACACCCGATAAAAATTGCTCCCTGTAATGAACAGGAGGCAATTTTTTTAGGTTCCATTGTCCGCGTTCATTATTATAGTA
>NZ_NEEY01000048.1 GCF_002252085.1 Aerococcus sp. 1KP-2016 | reverse complement strand
GAAATGCACAATTAGAAGCATACGATACGTTTGAAGAGTTAAATGATGCACTTCAATCTTATATTGAATTTTATAATATGGAGCGAGTTCCACTTAGCATGGGATTGCGTATTCCAGCATAAAAAAACCATGCATATTAAAATTGATGCATGGCTTAAATATTTTATTTATTTACCTGTCTGCTTGACAGGGGGCAGTTCAATGACTGAAAATAGAGATTGTCATACGGAAGAAAAAAATCATGTTCACCATGGTCATAACCATGGGGAACATGATACCAAACTAGCTGCGAGACTATATATACTAGGATTGATTGCCTTTGTACTTGGATTAATCATCGGTAACTGGCAAAGTTCTATAGGTAATATCCTTATGGTATTATCCGTTATCCTTTCTGGCTACCACGTTTTAGGTGAGGGCTTTGGTGATACTATTCGAGACACCATGTCCGCGGGTAAATTCAAACCCAATATCCACTTATTGATGGGGCTGGCGGCAGTTGGCGCTTTATTAATTGGCTCTTTCTATGAAGCAGCCCTATTAATTTTAATTTTCGCGGGTGCCCACTTCCTAGAAGATTATGCGGAAGGGCGGTCGCGACGTGAAATTACCAACCTGATGAATTTGAACCCAACTGAAGCCTTACTATTACAGACTGATGGTTCAACCCAAAAGGTGGCGGTTGACCAACTGCAAATCGGTGACCAAGTCCAAGTCTTAAATGGGGGTCAAATCCCTACTGATGGCCGAATTGTCAAAGGAGCTACTGTCATCAACGAAGCCTCTATCAATGGCGAATCAATGCCTAAAGAAAAAACAGTAGGTGACGAGGTATTTGGGGCGACCATTAACGGGGACCACGCTATTGTGGTAGAAGTCACGAAGAATCCGGATGAAACCGTCTTTGCGAAAATCCTGCAAATGGTGGAAGCGTCCCAAGCCAATTTGACACCAGCTGCCACTAAAATTAAGAAAATCGAACCAATCTATGTCACAACCGTCCTGGCCATTTTCCCATTCATAGTCCTTCTAGGTCCTTGGATCTTCGGCTGGGAATGGGCAGAGGCTTGGTACCGTGGACTGATATTCTTAATTTCCGCCTCACCATGTGCTGCGCTTCAGCAGTGCCCGCAACCCTATCGGCCATTTCAAACTTGGCACGCCATGGCGTCCTATTCAAAGGTGGCGCTTACCTATCGAATCTGATTGATTTAAAAGCCATTGCCTTTGATAAAACCGGCACCTTGACCAAGGGTGAACCCGAAGTGACCGACTACTTTTTTGTTGACGGGATCCAAGACGAAGCAATCTTGCCAGTAGTTGTCGCGATGGAAAGTCAATCCAACCATCCCTTGGCCCGTGCCATTTTACAAGAATTTAAAGCCCACACAAAACCCTTAACCGACCCGATTGAAGTGACGAATGACCTTGGAAAAGGGCTGAGTGGGACCTACGCTGGCCACACTTATCAAATCGGTAAGCCATCAATATTTGAGGTCGTTCCAGACAAAATCAAGGGGCACACAGACGAATTGTCGGCGGACGGGAAAACAGTGGTTTATATCGCAAAAGACGATGCAGTTATCGGCTACATAGCTATGATGGATACGCCAAACCAAGCGGCTAAAGCCGCCATCGACTACCTCCACCAAGCGGACGTTCATACTGTCATGATCACTGGAGACAACCAGGTGACTGGGCAGGCAGTCGCTAATCAAGTGGGGATTGACCAAGTTGTGGCCAATGTTTTACCTGAAGAGAAGGCCCAAATTGTTAAAGACTTACAAGCTGAATACGGACAAGTTGGGATGACAGGGGACGGGGTCAATGACGCGCCAGCTCTAGTGCAAGCAGATATTGGTTTCGCTATGGGTGACGGAACGGATGTGGCAATTGACGTTGCTGACGTTGTTGTGATGGCTAATGACCTGGACAAATTGACTTATGCCCACCAGGTATCCAAAGATTTAAACCGAATTACTTGGCAGAATATGGCCTTTTCAATGTTTGTTGTGCTCGTTTTAGTCATCTTGAATTTTATGGGCATTGCAGATATTGCTCTTGGCGTCCTTTTCCATGAAGGCTCAACAATTTTGGTTATCTTGAATGGGTTACGCTTGTTGCGTGGGAAAAAGGAATAACATTTAAAGCTATGTCAGAAAAAAGTTTTAAATTGCAATACAAGACACATGAACAAGGGCGAGTATTCAACGTTAGGTGTGAATTTGAATAAATATGATACACAAAAAGGGGTGTGATGATTGGTCACGCCCCTTTTTGCTTGCTAGCTTAGCTAGTGGTTATTATTTTTCCAAGTCTGGTTCCATGTAATTGATGGTATTGTCTCCGCCCAGGAGGTCAAAGTCAAATTGTTGACCAAGACCTTGTATCATGGCTTTGTGGTAGACGTGCCCCGCAACAGCTACATCCAATGCGCCAATACCGATTGGTATGACAATAGTGGTTGTTTTGTCATTGTGTTGAGGGGAGATTTCGCCTGTTGCCAGTTGACCAAAGTCAGCTGTGATATTAGCTTCTGAGATATGGCCAGCATCATTTAGGCTCTTTAAAGCACCTCGATGAAGGGCTTGAGCGCTGTGGTCTACATAAATATGATCGGCGTTAATGATGATATCGTCTGTGATTTCGCCACGTGACCCCATTGGCATGATGATGGTACCCGGTTTGATCATGTCACCTGTGATAAAGGGTGCGGTAGCTCCTGTGACCGTAATCAGCACGTCATTATCTGTGGCGTCCTCAGGTTTATCTGCAATGATAACTTCACCATCGATAAGGTGGGCGATGTCCTCTTTAAAAGCTTCTGCTGTTGAACGGCGGTGGTTCCATACGACTAGACGGTTGATTTTATACCGTTTAGTGATGGCAATCACTTGGGTTCTGGCCTGGGTACCAGCCCCAAACATACCCAGTGAAATGGATTCGCCTAGGTTAAAGTATGATAGGGCGACAGCGGTTTGAGCACCTGTTCTAAGGTTTGTAATATAAGCCCCGTCCATAACGGATAAGAACCGTCCCACATGTGGGTCTAACAAGAGGATCATCCCTGTCATGTAGGGGAATCCGGCTGCTCGACGACCACCATAAAAGCCACCAATCCACTTCATTCCAGCCATGTTTAACCAGTCGATATAGGCTGGCATGGCATTCATAAAGCCGTCGTAGAAGGGGTAATTACCCGTTTCACCTAAGTCTAAATTCACCTTACTTGGGTTGATAACCTTGCCTTGACCCATTTCATGATAGGTTCTTTCGACAATGTTGACGGTCTCTGCCATATCGACCAACCCTCGGATGTCTTTAACATTCAGTAATAATGTCATCTAATCACTCCCTTATTTCATTGTTTAAGCCCATCTATGTGCATCGGGCGTTTTTTGTATGCATATGAGATAATGATAGCGATTTATTTGCAAAAAGTAAAATTTAATTGCCAGTGGTGAATATTTCAAAAGTAAAAGTAATCTGCCGAACTACTAGAGTATTTAAACCAGTTATCGATGAGAAAACCGATAAAATTTTATGGGTTCGTTTATTCGGCGAAGATGCCCATAATATTATCACTGTAGCCATGAAAGCACACTTACCATACACATCCTTACGTGACCAAATCTATACCCATCCTACTTTAGCTAAATGACTTGTTCGCAATGGTTGACTAATAAGTATGTTTAGTAAAACCGACTAATCTCAATAAAATATGAGACACAGTAAAGGGACTTGCGCCGCTCACTTAGCTTGAGGGTGCAAGTCCTTTTTGCATGGAAAAATAGTCAATTACTGGTGTTTATTGACTTGTTGGTAGAAGTCAGTGACGGCGATTTGGGTTTGTTTCTTGGCCAGGGCAACGGACGTGTTCGGCCCTTGGGTTGAAGCGATCCAGCTACCTAGGAAGTAGACATTGTCTAGGATTTGGTAGTTAGGGTTTAATGGCGTCGCGCTTGGGTAAGCCGCTAAAATATTGTCCCGGTTGTCAGGCAGGATTAAATTACGGCGGATCAAATTACCCAGTAACGGGTCAGTGTCTTTTGCCTGACTTAATCGACTATTGAAGCCAGTGGCGTTGATTAAGACATCTGCCTTGTGGCGGATTCCGTTAGCGTAAAGGTGGAACTGGCCATTTTCCAAGGGTTGGATATCAGATAAGCCAGAAACTAATTTCAGTTTGCCTTGGGCTACTGAGTCTAAAATCATGCTGATGGAAGAAGCTGGGGCTTGTGAATACAGCATGCGGAAGAAGGCGCCTAGATCCTTGTAGAAATAGTCTTTACCGGCAGCATCTAGGGCCCCCATCATTTGGTGGAGAACTGGGTAGAAAGCTCGGAAAAATCCTTGGAAACGACGGTAGTCAGGGTCATCTTGGCGGATGGCCTTGGTGACGGTAGCGACTGAACCTGTATTGAAGTTGGCCCATACCCGGCTGTAGTCAATACCGTTGGCCTTTAAGTCGGCCTTGACTTGGTTGATGACGACTTGAATCGGGATAGCCCCTTTGTTGACTGCTCTTTGTGTCTCAATCCATTCATCGTCGATGGACTGGATATAGTCTTCGTTAGCGTCAGGTTGGATCACTGACCGGAAGGGTTCGTGGCGAAAGTAGACCGTCACTTCTTGGTCGGCAAATAAATCGTACTTGTTGCAGTAATTGATCAAGTCGATAGTTGTTAATCCAGAGCCCACAATCCCAATCCGACGCTTACCTTTAGTCGCCTGCAATTTCTCCTGCAATGGGTAAGGGTCTTGAATGTAGTTGGCTTGGCCGTCCAATTGATATGGGTCTTGGTAGGGCGGGTGGCCAATGGCAAAAAAGACCGCATCGTAAATCTGGGACCAACCATTTTCGGACGTAAAGACTTGATAGCTAAGCCATCTTCGATTGGTCGCTGGTATAGGGGTATCCCATCTGCGTCTACGACTTGAAAATCGGTGACTTTGGCTTGGATATGACGGACGTAATCCTTGGCTAAATAGGGTTTGAGATATTCTTCCACGTACTCACCGTAAATGGTTCGCGGGGCAAAGACATTGTCGATATCGATTGCCGGATAGTTGACCTTGGTCCAGTTGATAAAGTCCTCGTTGTTGTCGTCATCAAGGGACAATGACCGCGGGAAAGAGTTGATGACCGTGGCGTCGTCATCCTCCGCATATGGGGCACCTGCACCTAAACGTGGGCGTGTTTCATATACATCTACTTGATCGGTAGCGGCATTTAAATCAAACTGTTTACTTAATTGGATTAGGGTGCTGGCACCCGCAATCCCAAAACCTACTATGGCAATTCGCATCTGACATCCTCATTTCTAGAAATTGGTTGATTAGTTTATGTATCTATATTAAATAATTGCATAATCATTAAAGAGAATTGTAACTGAGTAGACGGTTCTAGTGGGGGAATTTGCTCAAGCATTTATCAATCAATGGTTATCGAAAAAAGTGATAACAGCAAAAGGCAATATTTGTATGCAGAAAATCAAAATCGGTCAAATGATATCTGTAGGGTTAGGGCCCGGTTTCAATTGATTTGATTAGAAAGGCTGATTTAATCACATTGTTAGAATTTTCGATTTGATGAGAAATGGCGTTTTGTACAATGATTGTATTTAAATTTCATATTTTTTGTCAGTGCCTGTCCCACTTCCATATCAATGATGATAGTGGTTAGCGATTGTGGAAAAATTACATTAATGTGAAAAGCTTGATGATCAAAGGCTTTTCCTAGATTTTTTGATGTGTCGTCATTTTGTCCAAAAAGAGATCTGGAAATTTTAGGGCTAGGCGGTAAGGTTGATGCTAGTGAGTGGAATTTGTTAGATTGAGTGCAAGCAAATTTATTGCAAGTCCAGATAGCAATAAAAGCAAATATAAGTAAATATTCAAATAAACCAGTGCGTGGATGAGTAGAGTAATTATGTGGGTAAGGCACAGAAAGTCTGTAGTAGATGAGAGCGGATGCTTACCAGTAATGAAAATGACCTTTGAGCATCTAGCCAGTGAAAGCTGGTTAGACGGGTGGAACCGTTAAATTTTCTAGTATAGATTTACTGGATGAGAAATTGCTCGCGAGGGCAGTTTGAACAAGGGTGGCACCGCGAACGTTGACTCTTCGCCCCTTCTTAATAGACAAGACTGTTTATTAGGGAGGGGCTTTTATTTTTCAAAAAAAGGACACACGGTGGTAGTTGGAAAGAATTGGGGGTAAGTGAATGCCTTTAATTTTAAGTTTATTAGATCAAAACATTATTTACGAAGGTGAAACCGCTCAGTCGACGCTGAAGAAGACGGTTGCGTTTGCCCAGAAGGCAGAAGCGTTGGGCTATGACAGCTTTGTGGTGGCGGAACACCATTTCACTAAAGAGATTGCTAGTGCGGCACCAGAAATTTTGGTGGGTTACATCTTAGCCAAGACGGACAAGATTCGCGTAGGATCTGGTGGGGTCATGTTGCAACATTATGTCCCATATAAAGTGGCGGAGTCGTTCAGTCTCCTCCACCAACTAGCGCCGGGTCGGGTGATTTTAGGGCTGGGTAAGGCTCAAGGTGGTAAGGATAAGGCGGTTGAGGTCCTACAACGAGACTTTATCAAACCGGTCCAGTCTTTCGATGATAAATTTATCGAAGTCACCCGTTTTATCCGCAATAATTTCCCGGCCGACCATCCCTATGCGGCTGAAAACTATGACTTACAACCGGCAATTAGTTCAGACTTTACCATCGAGTTGCTTGGGGGTAGTCAAGAAAGTGCCAAATTAGCGACCACTCAGGATACCGGCCTAGTCTATCCCTACTTTGCCAATGCAGATCTTGAAGCGCTTGGTAAAACGAGAGCCGCTTATCAAGGGTCAGGGGACTTTAAAATTGCCGTCATTGTTTATATCACGGACGACCCGGACGAAGGTAAAGAATACCTAGCTGAACAAGCTGCCTATACGGTGGTCTTGAATTCTGGCAAAAGGGTCAACTTCAACAAACAAGCGGCCGCTGAAGAATATGCTGACCTGCACCAAGCTGAGGACGCAAAAATCCTTGAAAAACAAGTCGGCGCCTTTGTTGGTACGGCCAGTCAGGTAAAAGCGCAACTAGACGATTTTTCAAAGAGATTTAATACCGAACACTTTGTGATTCATACGATTGGCATCCCCTACGCTAAGAAATTCGAGATTATTGAAGCCTTAGCAGGGGAAATTAAAGGAGGATAAGAATGTCAGACAAACAACAAGCAGTAAATATCGTTTTATGGGCCAAGCAAGGCTGTTATTATTGCCAGGAAATCAAAGATTACTTAAAAGAGGAAAACCTTTCATATGAATTGATTGACGTGACAGAAAACGACCAATTTAGAGACATTTTGAATGCCAAATACGGGGTCTCTTATGTGCCGGTAGTTGAAATTGGTCAAAAAAACAGTAAGCAATACCAAGGCATTATTGATTTAGGGTTGGAACATGTGGTGAATGGGCTAAAAGCAGCTGGAATAGGAGTGAAGCAATATGACTAAACAAGTACATTTTGGGGCAATTTTACATGGTATCGGTGGCACAACAGATGGTTGGCGTCATCCGCAAGTAGATGAAACAGCCAGCACCAACTTAAACTTTTATAAGACTCGGGCGCAATTAGCAGAGAAAGGACTATTTGATTTCGTTTTTATCGCAGATGGTTTATATATTTCTGAGAAGTCAATTCCTCATTTCTTAAACCGTTTTGAACCGATTACCTTATTGTCTAGTTTAGCGGCTGTGACTGAAAATATTGGTTTAGTGGGGACTTTCTCAACAACCTATACAGATCCTTTCACTATTTCACGTCAATTGCTATCGCTAGACCACTTGTCTAATGGCCGTGCTGGGTGGAACTTGGTGACGACACCACAAGCAGGGGTGGCTGAGAACTTCAACAACCGGACGCTACCGCCTCACGGTGAACGCTATAAAATCGCACAAGAACATTTAGATGTTGTGCGTGGTTTATGGCGGTCTTGGGAACCGGATGCCTTCCCTAGAAACAAGGAAACAGGCCAATACTTTGACCCTGAAAAACTGCACCGTTTAAACTATGAAGGAGAGTATTTCCAAGTGGCTGGTCCCCTAAACATTGGCCGTTCACCTCAAGGGGAACCACTCGTTTTCCAAGCGGGATCATCAGATTCTGGGCGGGCCTTTGCGGCAGGGAACGCGGAAGCGATTTTCACCCATGCCAATTCTTTAGAAGAAGTAAAAGCCTTCTATGATGACATTAAAGCACGGGCTAAAGCAGCTGGCCGTAATCCTGAAGAGGTCAAGGTTTATCCTGGCATCAACCCACTTGTAGGGGATACTTTAGAAGATGCTGAAGCAGCTTACACTGAATTTGCCAGCTTGATTCCAATTGAGAATGCAGTGAAATACTTAGCCCGCTACTTCGATGACTACGACTTCTCCGGTTATGACCTAGATGCACCGTTCCCAGATTTAGGAGATATCGGAAAAGACGCCTTCCGTTCGACAACAGACTACATCAAGAAACGCGCTAAGGAAGAAAACCAAACCTTACGTCAAGTAGCCTTGGAACAAGCGGTGACTCGTCCAAACTTTATTGGGACAGCTGAAGACATCGCTGACGAAATCCAACGCTGGGTTGAAGCGGATGCCATTGACGGCTTTATCATTGCTGGTGACATTCCAGGTGCCTTTGAACGGTTCGTCAATGAAGTCGTGCCGATTCTTCAAGATCGTGGGGTTTATCGGACAGAGTACCCAGGTACGACCTTACGTGAACAAATTGGGGTGCCTATTGTCCCTTAATGGCAAAAGGGCAATTCCTTTGAAAATGTGCTCATTGTGATTGCATAAAACCAATACAAACTGACGGAACTACTGCTGGTAAAGACTAGGGTAGTTTCGTTTTTTATTGGAATGAAAAAAAGGATGTGCGTCTTTTAAAGGCTTACATTCACGGATTTAATACAAATATTGTATTGAAATTCAATGAATTTCGTGATCATTTGACTAGCATTTTAATCATTTTTGATAGTTATTTACGATTATAAGTCTATGTGTACTTGGTTATAATCCGCTAAATATCAGCTTTTAAGACGCATTTTTATCTAGATTTAAAAATAAAAATGCTAAACGAAGCTTGTTTTTCCTAGGCAGGAATCTTGTCTAAGGTGTTCAGGTTTGTTAAATTGACTTCAAGCAAAAGACATTTTTTTAATCACAAAATGCGATGAAGAGAAGAGTAATTACTCATGTATTGGACAGAAAGTCTGTGTTGATGAGAGCAGATGGATACAGGTAATGGAAGTGCGCTTGGAGCATCCTGCCAGTGAAAGCTGGTTGGACGGGTGGGGCCGTTATGCCTGTCAGTATTTACTGACTGAGATATTGTCTGCGAGGGCAATGTGAAAAAGGGTGGAACCATGATTGTTGACCAATCATCCCTTCTTGATAGGACTATTGCCTATTGGGAGGGGTTTTTATTTTACCCAAAAAAGGATTTTAAACAGTCAACACAAGCAAAGATTATATGCACATAATAATGAGGATGAGCGACATATGACTAACAATAATAGTAACAATATGATTGAAATTGAACACTTACAAAAGGACTTTTCTGGGACCCAGGTCTTAAAGGATATATCCTTTGAAGTTGCAGCCGGCGAAGTGGTGGCCATTATCGGACCATCAGGGTCAGGAAAATCGACCTTGCTTAGATGCTTAAACTACCTAGAACAACCGAATGGTGGGGTTATTCGCATTGGAGATGTGGCCGTGGATACTAAGAAGGCGACGAAAAAATCTGTGGCTGAATTGAGAAAACAAACTTCGATGGTCTTCCAGCACTACAACTTATTTAAAAATAAAACAGTGCTTGAAAACGTGACTTATGCCCTTGAAGTAGCGCAAGGATTTTCAAAAGATGCCGCTAAGGAAAAAGGGTTGGCTTTACTTGAAAAAGTAGGTTTGGCAGACAAGGCAGACAAATATCCAGTCACTTTATCTGGAGGCCAGCAACAACGTGTGGGTATTGCCCGAGCGGTTGCGGTCAATCCAAAAGTTATTTTATTCGACGAACCAACTTCATCGCTTGATCCGGAATGGGTGGCTGAAGTACTACAGGTTATTTCCGACATTGCCAGAGACGAGCAAGCAACGATGATTATCGTGACGCATGAGATGCAGTTTGCTAAAGACGTTGCAGACAAAGTCATCTTTATGTCAGATGGTTACATTGTTGAATCAGGCGAACCTGAAGCCGTCTTAGAAAATCCGCAACATGAACGGACTGTTCAATTTTTACAACGTAACGCTGTTCGGATAGGAGGCTAACATGACCTTTGATTTTGCTTATATGATGGAAATATTACCAGATTTACTTGGCTATTTGCCCATTACCTTGTATCTAACCTTGGCGTCGATGGCGATTGCCGTTATCATTGGGGGACTATTTTCAGTGGTTTTAGTCAATAAAGTGCCCGTACTGACCCAGATTATCCAAGTGATCATGTCCTTTTTCCGAGGGACGCCACCCATTGTCCAGTTATTATTGATTTACTTTGGGTTACCACAGATTCTACCGATTGCAACAGGGATGTCGGCTGAAGCGGCGTCAATTCTGACTTTTTCCTTGAATACAGCAGCCTACTTAGCTGAAGTATTTCGAGCAGCCTTGGTTTCTGTAGACGAGGGTCAGGTGGAAGCGGCGATGACGGTGGGCTTGACTTACAGGCAAACATTGCGAGGGATTGTCTTACCACAAGCCGTTCGAAACGCCATCCCGGGGACTGGGAATACCTTTGTTGGCTTACTGAAAAATTCGTCATTGGCCTTCACTATTGGGGTCGTTGAGTTGCTTGCCCAAGGGAAATTATTCGCCTCGAATTCATTGAAGTTCTTTGAAGCCTATTTCGCAGTGGCCTTGATATATTGGGCCCTCACCATTCTATATTCACTATTACAAAACTGGTATGAGAAACGCTTAGCCATACCATATACCAGATAAGAGGAGGAAAAACGATGAAAAAGTTTAAGTTATTGGGTATTGGATTGACCTCGGCCTTGGTCTTAGTGGCGTGCGGGACATCTGCAGAGGAAGAAGCGACGAGTTCAGAAAGTGGGGCTGCAGATAAAACAGTGACAATTGCAGCATCTCCAGATGGGTATCCGCAACACTATCAAGAAGGGGAAGAACTGAAAGGTTTCTCTGTAGAGGTTGCTGAAGCAGTAGCAGAGGAAGCGGGCTACGAGATTGAATGGGCCTTGTCTGACTGGTCTGGTGTTGTTGCAGCACTGCAAGCTGGAAAGGCAGATACCGCTGTTAACTTCGCCAATACGCCGGAACGTCGGGAGTCTTATGTGTATACAGATAACTACTTCTATGCGTCTACCGGGATTGCAGTAGCATCTGATGATACGGAAACCAACACCCTTGAAGGCTTGGCGGGCGAATCTGTGAATGCAGTTGTTGGGTCTAACTATGCGGAAGTATTAGAAGAATACGATACTGACGACCAAATTGGTCTTGAATATGTTGAAAGTATGGCGGTGGCGGTTGCCAATATTCAATCAGGCAAGGTGAAAGGTTATGTCAATGGCTACGAAGAATTGACTGCGCAAATTAAAAACCGCGACCTTGATTTACGGATGATTGATGAAACTTTTGGTGAAAAACCAGTCGGCTTCCCATTCAAAGATACGGAAGAAAACCAACAAATCATTGCGGACTTTAATGCAGCCCTTCAAACTTTAAGTGAAGACGGGACTTTGGCAGAGATTTCAAATGAATACTTCGGGTTAGACATTACCCAGTCTAAAGAAGCAGAATAGCATATTGATTCATCAAGTTATTTTACAAAACATTTAATAGAAAGAAAGGAAGATCTTCATGACTAAAAAACAATTAAAACTAGGGGTATTATTATTCGGAGCTGGCGCACACATGAACTCATGGAAAGCCGAAGATGTGGCACCGGATGCTTCAATCGATTTCGATCACTATGTGAACTTAACTAAAAAAGCTGAAGCAAATGGTGTAGATTTTGTGTTTGTGGCTGATGGTCTATACATCGATGAAAAATCAATTCCTCACTTTGTAAACCGCTTTGAACCTTTAACATTACTTTCTGCTTTGGCACCAATCACATCAAAAATCGGTTTAGTTGGTACCTTATCTACAACTTACTCTGAACCTTATAATGTGGCCCGTCAATTTGCATCATTAGATATCATCTCTAAAGGTCGTGCAGGTTGGAACGTGGTAACTTCACCATTACAAGGATCAGCTGGTAACTACAATAAAGGAAACCATCCAGAACATGATTTACGTTACGATATGGCAGACGAATATTTAGAAGTAACTAAAGGTTTGTGGGATTCATTTGATGACGATGCCTTTACACGTGACCGTGAAACAGGTGAATTTTATGACAAAAACAAAGTACATGTCTTGAATCATAAAGGTACTTTCTTCAATTCACGTGGACCTTTAAACATTCAACGTACGCCACAAGGTCAACCAGTCATCTTCCAAGCAGGTGCTAGCCCTCGTGGTATTGAATTTGCTGCAAAACATGGGGAAGTTATTTTTAACGCAGCGGGTACTTTAGAAAAAGCCCAAGAATACTATAAAGCTGTGAAGGATCAAGTTGCTGCAAATAGCCGTAACCCAGAAGAGGTAGTTGTTTTACCACAATTACAACCTATCACTGGTGCAACAGCTGAAGAAGTCGAAGCAAATTACCAAAAACTACAAAACTTAATCTCATTAGATGAAGCGTTAGACTACCTAGCACGCTTCTTCGACCACCACGACTTCAAACAATATGATCCGGATGCAGAATTCCCAGAGTTAGGTGAAGTAGGTTCAGATGGCTTCCGTTCTACCTCTGATGCCATTAAAGCACGTGCCAAAGAAGAAAACTTAACCTTACGTGAAGTAGCATTACAAACAGCTACACCAAAAGGTAGTTTCTACGGTACTTACGATGAACTAGTAGAGAAAATCATCACTTGGTTAGACAATGATGCAGCTGATGGTTTCATGCTAACCGAATTAGTATACGGCGAAGACTACGACAACTTCTTCGATAATGTATTAGCAAAAATCGCAGAACGCGGTTACTACTCATACGACTACGAAGGTAAAACATTACGTGATCACTTAGGCTTGTCATACAAAGAAAGCCAATATAAAAAATAGGATAAATAGGATGTGAACCCAACTTTAGGATGAGAGAAAAAGCGCTATGGCCCTAACCACTGGAAGAATAGTGCCGTGGCACATGTAATGTGACGCAAACTATTCTGAAGTGGGCAAGGGACAGCTTTTTCGAACTCGACTTCACAGGATGTGAGCAATAGCGGTCAGCCCTCAACTGGTGGAAGATGAATG
>NZ_NEEY01000047.1 GCF_002252085.1 Aerococcus sp. 1KP-2016 | reverse complement strand
CTAAGGAACTACACTTTCAGTCCTTTAACCTGTTCCCATGATATATTTCAATCAAAAATAATAAGAATTTTTTCAAAGTAAAAGGCGTACACAACTCTTATTAAGAATTATGTACGCTTTTTAGAGCCTTTTGTCCCATCCTCTTTTTATGTAAAAAATGCAAAGCTCTATGGTAAAATATATAAGATGTGGCAATAAATGTGCGATATTCATGGCATTTACTGTAGCGTGAAATGAAATATATATAAGAGGGGGCATAGATCGTGACAAATTGGCGTAAAAAATATCCAAAAATAAAAAGTCTGCTGAGCATTTTGCTAATGGCATTTGTTATTTCGTTTCTATTTCTCGGTAATCGCTATGCCCAAGAAAATCTAGCTGAACCAATTGAAGTTGCTAAAGAAGTTTCCCAAACTTCATTGATTTATCAAGATATATTAGAGGAACATGATTTGGCCTCAGTATCATCATCTGTGAAACAAGCCCAAGAAGGTGCCAAAACGGATCCGGATGACCAATCAAGTGTGGCGAGTAAACAAGGTGACACTTCTCAATCAAGTACTAACCAAGTACAAGAAAGCGTCTCGAATGGGGAGCGTGAATTAGCAAGCAATAGTCAAACAAATCAGGGTCAAACCAAAAACACCCAAGTCCAATCAAGCCTTGAGAACATACATCAGCATGCACCAGAGGTAGCATCCGGACAAGCATATGTTGTGGTTAACGATAATATACCTATCTTCACCAACGAAGAAATTACAGGTATTGGTGACGGATGGGAAAAATACGGGGCATTAGATGATTTAGGTAGGGTGACGGCTGCAAATGCCTTATTAACAGTTGATTTAATGCCTGCGGATGCAGAGGTAAGGGAAGGTTTGTCTAGTGTAACGCCAACAGGGTGGGCACAGAAAAAATACGACAGTATAGATACGGGATGGTTATATAATCGTAGTCATTTGATAGGTTACCAACTTACGGGACAGCAAGATAATATGCTGAACTTAATGACGGGGACAAGATATTTCAATGTCGAAGGAATGTTACCTTTTGAAAATTATGTGGCATCCTATATTGAAGATACTGAACATCATGTACGGTATCGGATTACGCCTTTATTTATAGGGGATGAGCTTTTGGCTCGTGGTATTTTTATGGAAGCTTATTCCATAGAAGATCAAGGTGAATTGCAATTTCATGTTTTTGTGCCTAATATTCAGCCGGGAATTGCACTCAATTATCAAACTGGGGCGAGTAAAGAAACAGACTGAAAAAATGCGATTGGATAGCAACCAATCGCATCTTTTAGTGTTATTTTTGATGACGGTCAAGAAATTGTTTGACGATATCTTGGCCAAATGTAAAGTTCATTAAGGCATTATTATTACCATATAAAGTATTTTTAATCCAACGACCTGTGAAGAACAAATTATCAAAGGTGCCGAATCGACGAGATATTGATTGTCCTTGTGGCCATGAAATTAAAACATCCCCATAAGGTGTGGGACTAATGATTTCACGGTTTACCAAGTTTTTGATGAGTATATCCTGATCACTTGCACGGAATAAATTACTTTCGAATCCGGCTGCATTGATTAAGATATCCGCATGAGATACTGAACCATTTTTGTAGTAGATGTCAAAACCAGATTGGCTATTTGCCTTAATATCAACCAGTTGATCTTGGAAGCTGATACGACCTTGATCGTACCAATTGAGGATATCTAGTAAAGCTTCCTTTGTCATTTGATTTCTAAAGTATTCAAATATATCCATATATTCATGGATATATTTTTCACGGTCTAAGCCAGGCATTTTCATATAAAGATGGGGTAGATATTTGGTAATCGTTGAAGCATATTGTTGTATGATTTGTAGTTCGCGGTCATATCCCATGACTTCATGTCGAATTTCAGATAAAGAACCTAAACCAAAACGATCAATGACGGCTTTAACATCGACATCATTTACTTTCATATCTTCAAAAAAAGCTTCTAGAATGGTATCTAAACGAATATAACCATTGCCTTTAGCACTCATTTCATCTATCCATGCATAGCTAAATGTCATATGAATAGGACCATCATAATAGTCTTGACGAGCAGTTTTAAACGGCGTTGAGCGTGTATAGAAGGAGATGGAATGGGCTAATTTACCTTCATATTTATTTTGCATGTATCGCATGGCATCTAAAGCCGTAAGTCCAGAACCGATGATACCAATTTTTTGTTCTGGATTTAATTCACCTAAGGTTTCCATCACCGGATAGGGATTATGGACATAGCCTTTATGGCCTCGTAAATGATAGTGATCTGCATATGGCGGATGGCCGATATTGAGGAAAACCGCTTGGTAAACGGTATCTTGCCAAGTATGATCAGCTGTTTGCAACTGAAATTGATAAGGTATTTGTTTGTTTTCACCCAATTCCTTGCCAAGATTGTCTAAGACACGAATATCTTGTACCAATTGATTGATGATAGTGATACGATCGCTCTTCATATAATCTTTCATGAAATCTTTCATATATTGGCCGAAAATAGGGCGTGGTACATAATGATTCGGGTCAGCGTGTTCAGGATAGTTTGCTGCTAGCCATTCAACGAAACCATTAGGATTTTCTGTGTCTAATGATATGTTTCGGGCGTAGGAATTCATGATTAACGAGTGGGTGTCCTCTTGGTAGGGGAACCCATGCCCTAGATGGTTAGCTGTATCATAAATATGAATAGTAAAATCTGTGTTTGGATGTGCTTGTTGGAAATCTAGAAAAGCTTTTAAAACGCCATTCCCAGAAGTTCCCAAGCCTACAATTGCTATATTCATCACGATAACTCCTCATTGAATAATCTCTTCTCGATACGTTCGAGTGCACCTAAATTATAGCATATATCGAGGATAGACAACATTGTTAGCGCAAGCGAATCGCATTTATTTCAATCATAAATACTACATTTGTAAGGAAAAAAATTTTAAATGAGAGTTTGCTAAAAAATACGCAATCGCTCTTAATTTCTATTAGATAGTATGGTATTTTTGTTCAATATGAAAGGGAGTAAACACTATGAAACCAAATAACAAAACGAAATTAACAGGGAGTGAGTCGATAGTTGTTGCTTCCACCCTATTTGGTCTCTTCTTTGGTGCAGGAAATTTAATTTTTCCAGTATTAATGGGACAAATGGCCGGAAGTAACGTATGGCAAGCTAGTCTTGGCTTTATTATTACCGCTACGGGGTTGCCCCTATTAGCAATCGCAGCTATCGGTAAGACTCACTCTGAAGGTTTATTTGATTTAGCAAGCAAAATTTCAAAAAAATATGCCTATTTCTTCACAGTCGCTTTATATTTGACCATTGGTCCGTTTTTTGCGAGTCCTAGAACGGCTTCTGTTTCATTTGAAGTGAGTTTCGCAACTGCAGGATTTGTAGATTCACCTTTGGCTTTGTTGATCTACTCAGCAATTTTCTTTGGCATTGCGTTAGCATTATCACTGCGTCCATCAAACATCATGGATTATGTTGGTAAATTCTTGAATCCCATCTTCTTGATTTTTCTGGCGATTATTTTTGTCAAAGCCTTTACCATGCCTGAAATTAGTGTAGCAGATGTCGCTCCTGTAGATACCTATGTCAACCAATCGCTATTCCAAGGCTTCCTAGAAGGTTATAACACTATGGATGTATTGGCAGCTTTAGCTTTCGGCATAATTGTCATTCGTTCGATTCGTAAGTTAGGCATTAATGAACCATCGACTATTGCGAATGAAACGGTAAAAAGTGGTTTATTTACAGCAATATTGATGGGCTTAATCTATATTTGTTTAGGTATTTTAGGGGCCAAAAGTAGAGGCTTTATTGATGTTCAAGAAAATGGTGGTGTAGCGCTATCTATGATTACGGAGCATTATTTTGGTACAGCGGGTAGTATTTTGTTGGCCTTAGTAATGATTTTTGCATGTTTGAAGACCGCTATTGGTCTAATCGTTGCCTGTGCGGAAACGTTTGAAGAGCTATTTCCAAATGTCTTATCTAGTAAAGCGTGGACGATTCTCTTTGCGGGTATTTCATTCTTAGTATCAAATGTAGGGTTAACCTCTATCATTAGTTTATCAACACCCGTTTTGATGTTCCTATATCCGCTTGCAATTTCATTAGTGATTTTAGCTTTATGTGAACCAATATATACGAGTAAGAAAGTTTACCAATGGGTAACAGGTCTAACCATGTTTGCAGCACTATTTGATTTGATTAAGACACTTCCTAGTGGTTTATACAATTTAGTTAGTGGGGATGCAATCGGTGCTTTTGCTTCGCAACTGTTGCCATTTTATGATTATGGATTTGGTTGGTTATTGCCTGCATTGATTGGGCTAGTGATAGGTATCTTCTTAACTGAACGTGATAAGATAAAAGGAAAAATTTAATAAGTTTATCTAGTTATCGTAACTAGGAATAAGGGTAGGTGTAAAAACTTATCCTTTTTTTTGTATCAAAATCATGGTAAACTTGTGCAGACTATAGAAAGAATACAAAAATGTATTGATGAGTAAGGAGATTTTAACTTATGAAAACAGCAATTATCGTGGACTCGACTGCAACTTTACCGGAAGATTTGAGTGTATTAGACAATATATATCAAATTAAACTAAGCGTCATTTTTCCAGATGGTGAAGTACGAGAAGACTCTAGTGATCCGCAAGTAATTGCAAATTTTTATGAGGAATTACCTAGTTTCCCAGTCTTACCAACCACATCCCAACCAACAAACGGACAAATTTATGAAGTGTATGAATCAATCGTGGCTCAAGGCTATGAACAAGTATTTGCTATTACCATAGCAAAAAAATTAAGTGGTACCTTATCCTCTCTTGAAGGGATTGCGCAAGAATTCTCTGATAGATTAACAACTTATACAATTGATGCCTTATCAACCTCACAAGTTACCTGTCATTTAGTGCGCGAATGCTTGCGTTTACTAGATAGTGGTTACGATGCGGCTACGATTGTTCCTGCATTACAACAGGCAGCATTAGATGCAGAAACGTATGTTATAGTTGGCTCGTTGGACAACCTAGTCAAAGGTGGTCGTTTAAGCGCTGCGGGCGCATTTTTTGGAAATTTATTAAAAATCACACCTTTACTGGAAATTAACCAAGAAGGTGTCATTGAAGTAATTGATAAAATTCGAACGGAACGAAAATTAAAGGAAAAATTTAAGGGGATTTATGATGCGGCCAATGCGCAATATGGAGACCGTGTCCATGTTGCTTTAGCACATGGGAATGCTGCTGAACGTGCTAAAGAAATTGCTGCGAGCATGAGCCCAAACATCGTAGCCAATGATGTACCGATATCTGGTCTTACACCTGTTGTAGGTACTCATGTGGGACAAGGGTGTATTGGTGTATTTATTTTAGTGGATGTAGACTTATAGGAACTACTTGAAAAATGCGATTAATCGCATTTTTTTTGTTATAATATTCCATATATACATCTAAAGAAAATGAAAAAGAGGGGATATTATGAAATCAGCAATTCTTGTAGACAGTACATCAACAATTCCTGAAGAATTACAACAGCATCCTGATATATATCAAGTAACCTTAAAAATTACTTTCAAGGATGGTGAAGTCATGGAAGATACAACTGAGGAAAAGGAAGTTAAGTACTTTTACAATAAAATGGTGAATGATGCTACCTTACCATTAACGTCCCAACCTGAACCTGCAGACTACTATCAAATTATGGATGAAATTGTGGCCAAAGGTTATGATGAAGTGTACGGCGTCTTTTTGTCATCAGCACTAAGTGGCACATTTCAAACAGCACGTATGATTCTGCAAGAATACGAAGACCGTATTAAGGTTCATTTAGTTGATACTAAGGCAGTATCTATCATTATCGGGCATGAGATTAAAGAATTAGTTCGCTTACTAGAAGCTGGTTATATTTCAGAAGAAATCTTACCTGCTATGGATCAAATGATTAAAGAATCTGAAATTTATTTATTCGTTGATGATTTAAATAACCTTGTAAAAGGGGGGCGTACCAAAGCAGCCTCAGCGTTTATTGGCTCGATGCTTAAAATATATCCAGTCTTGTATTTTGATAAAGATGGAACAGTAGTATTACATGAAAAAATCCGAACAGAAAATAAGATCAAAAAATCATGGATGAAAATTTACCAGGAAGCTCGTGAAAAATATGGTGATAGACTTCATTTAGGTTTTGCCCATGGTGACGCGTATGATAAAGCTGTAGAATTTAGAGACTTCTTCCTAGAAACCTATCCTGAAGAAGATATTTTAATTCGTTACCTAACACCAGTAGTCGGTGTGCACGGTGGTAAGGGTGCTTTAGGTATGGGCTTTTTAGTTGATGCTGATTTGAAGTAAGTGATCAGGACATGCTAAGTACATTAATCTATTTAGAAAATGATGTAGACCAGTATCTAATGCTACATCGTAATAAGAAAAAACAAGATATTAATAAGGGCAAGTGGATTGGCGTTGGTGGAAAATTTGAGCTAGGCGAATCCCCAATGGAGTGCCTTGAGCGTGAGGTACAGGAGGAAACGGGACAAGCACTAGCGGATGCAACATTTCGTGGTGTTGTCACCTTTGTTTATGCTGATGACGAACCCATGTATATTTTTTTATATACAGGACATCTCCAATCGGACCAAGTTTCTGAAACGCGTGAAGGCGAGCTTAAGTGGGTAGATAAATCTGCAATCTTTGATTTGCCTTTATGGGAAGGTGACCGCATTTTCCTACAGCCACTTATGGAAACGAATGAAATGATTGATTTAAAATTAATTTATGATGAAAAATCAGTTTTAAAAACATATGAAAAGCGGTAAAGTATAAGAAGGTATTTGAAGTCGTGAAACAGTTTTCCAGTTTGTATTTGAACTGTTATAGGGGCTTTACCGTTTTTTTACATCATAGCTTCAGTAAATATAGTATATTAGACGAATAACACTCGCTAATGAGTAAACATAAGAAAATTGAGCAATCAAGACTTACTAATACATATTTACTGAGAGAAGAGGAGCGAACATGATGATTGATATCCATAACCATATTCTCCCAGGATTAGATGATGGTGCGAAGGACTTAGAAATGTCCATTGCAATGGCAAATGTTGCTGTTCAAGAAGGCATTACCCATATCCTTGCAACACCGCACCATCGTAATGGTGAATTTGTAAATAGTCGGGCACAAGTAGAAGAAGCGGTTGGAAAATTACAAGTGGAACTGGATCAGCGAGGTATAAATCTTGTTGTCTTTCCGGGACAAGAAGTTCGTCTACATGGAGATCTGCTTGCTAATATTGATGCTGGTGAAATTCTATTCACTGATTTAGATGAACACTACTTGTTAATTGAATTTCCAAGCATGGAAGTGCCCCACTATGCTGAACAAGTATTTTTCGACTTGTTATCCCGCAATATCAGACCGATTATCGTCCATCCAGAACGTAACCAAAAAATCATTGAAAAACCAGATATTTTAAAATATTTTGTAGATATGGGCTGTTATGCGCAGGTGACTGCCGCTTCATATTTAGGCGAATTTGGTCCGGGTGTAGAGGATGCTAGCAGTTATATGATTGAAAATAATTTGGTACACATGATGGCATCAGATGCCCATAGACTTTCAGGTCCAAGAGGTTTTAACCTGGAAGCTGCATTCGAAAAGATGCAATCTAATTACGGATCGACCATCGTTTTTGATTTTAAAGCCAATGCAAAAAGTTTAGTTAATGGGGATCCAATGATTAGTAATTTTATTATTGAAGAACCTAAGAAAAAGAAGAAAAAGTTTTTTGGCTTGTTTTAAGCCATTCATTTTTTGTGCACTATTGAAGTGCTTGTAGACAGTTGGGAGAGGTATTTGTAAATGAATTTTTCTAAGTATCAAAAGTATTCGATACTAGCCGTTGCTGATTTTATTTCAATCATGCTGGCCGGTATTATTTCTTATTACATTTTGGCTTATTATATTGATGTCACTATGTCTGTAACGATGGGCTTAGCAATCATTTATTATTTTGCTTATCTAATCGTAAGCTTTTTCACGAAAAATTATCGATTAATTATTCGATTTATGAGTTTTAAAGGGGCGTCTGATTTATTTTTAACGCATATGGCATCGACTGTGCTTACACTAGCAGCAGCAACTGTTATTTATCGGTCATTCTCATTGCGTTTAGTCTTTTTATTGGTCGTATTTTCGATTGGCTTAACTTTCACAACACGTGCAACTTGGCGATATATTATGGACCAAAGATCACATGTTCCTGAAGGGGACGGCACATTGGAACCAACATTATTAGTTGGTGCAGGTCGTGGTGGGAACACCTTCATTAAACAATTTAAAAATGATGGTTCATACCGCTTTATTGGTTTTGTAGATGATGATCCGAATCTACTATATAAAAAGTTGGATTCATTCTCTGTTTTAGGGTCAACACAAGATATTCCTTCTATAATTGAACAGTATCATGTAAAAAACATCATCATTACTGCACCAACATTGCCTGCTGAAAAAATTGAAAAGATTTTGGATTGGGGTATTGCGCACGATGTAGAAGTTCGTCAAATGCCATCGGTTGAGCGTACCTTACTTGGTTATCAAATGGATATGACAAGTGGTCCTAAAGAAATTGAAATTTCGGATTTATTAGGTCGTGAAGAAGTGCAACTAGATGATGCAGATGCGATGCGCCAAATTTCTGGTAAAGATATATTGGTAACAGGTGCAGGCGGGTCAATCGGTTCTGAAATTTGCCGTCAACTTGTGAAGTTCTCCCCACAAACTATTTACTTATTAGGACATGGGGAAAATTCAATTTATCTGATTAACCAAGAGTTTGCGCAAAAACAATTGCCAGATACACGTATTGTGCCAATTATTGCTGATGTGCAAGATCGTGAACATATTGAACGTATTATGCAAAAATATAAACCGGATATTGTTTACCATGCAGCGGCACATAAACATGTACCGTTGATGGAAGCTAACCCAACTGAAGCAGTGAAAAATAATGTATACGGTACATTAAATGTTGCCCGCGCAGCTAAACATGCCAATGTTGACGTGTTTGTAATGGTATCGACAGATAAAGCCAATAATCCACCAAATGTAATGGGTGCTTCAAAACGTATTGCAGAGATGTTAGTAACGGGTATGAATAAAACTTCAGACCACACGAAGTTTGCGGCTGTCCGTTTTGGGAATGTATTGGGTTCACGTGGATCAGTAATTCCAGTATTTAAGAAACAAATTGAAAAAGGCGGACCTGTTACCGTCACAGATTTTAGAATGCGTCGCTATTTCATGACAATTCCTGAAGCAAGTCGTTTGGTAATTCAAGCAGGGGCAAAGGCTAAAGGTGGCGAATTATTTATCCTTGATATGGGTAAAGAAGTACTGATCTTAGATTTAGCGAAGAAAATGATCAAATTGAGTGGCTACACCGAAAATGAAATCCCTATTGTCGAGACGGGTATTCGTCCTGGGGAAAAATTATATGAAGAACTATTGCTAACTGATGAAACTACTGGTGAAAAGGTAGATGACAAGATTTTTGTTGGTCGTATTAATAGTCAGCCAGTAGAAGAAATCATTGAATTTGTTAGGTCTCTTGACCTAGATGAAGTTGGCGATGACACATTAAACAAGAAATTAGTTGATTTTGTTCATCGGGACGCTGAGACATCTGAAAACGGTTAATAGATTCAATTTTTTTCATTCTAAAAAAAACCTTGAAAATCAGGGTGGTAGATTGTGAAAGTTATGATAAAATAATAATATTCGTATAACTTAAATGAATATTTAATTTCTCAAGGAGGAAAAGATGAAAGATACACAAGAAACCCAGGAAATATCTTTACTTGAAATACTAGATATTCTAACTTCTAATATTTGGAAGATTATTTCAACCACTATCATTGGTGTTGTGATTGCAGCCTTGGTCACCTTTTTCTTGATGACCCCACAATACACTTCAACAACGGACATCGTTGTGAATAATACTGCAACTACTACAAATGAGGACACCATTACCCAAGCGGGGTTGCAAGCAAATTTGACTTTATTAAATACTTATCAGTCATTAGTGAGTCGACCATTGGTTCTTGAACCTGCTATTGCAGCGGTACCCGAAGCTGAAGGGATGACAGCTGGTGAATTAGCACAAAATGTGACTGTATCTATGGATTCTGATTCATTACTATTTACAATTTCAGTTGAGAATGAATCACCATTTATGGCAGCTAATCTTGCTAATGCGATTGCAGCTAGCTTCTCTGAAGTAGTTAAAGATGTCTTACAAGTAGAGAATGTTTCTATCGTAACACCAGCAACGCCAAATGAATCACCGACATCACCTAATGAACTATTAAATATTATAATTGGTGGTTTATTGGGCTTAATCATCGGTGTCGTTTACCAGTTCATTAAAGCCATGCTAGATAATTCAGTGAAGTCTAGTGACATCATTGAAGAACTAGATTGGACACTTTTAGGTACTATTCCTGAAATGGACAAGGCTAAACTTGATAGTACACGATTCAAAGCTACTGCACCAAGTGAAGGTGCAAGACATCGTCGTCGTGTATAGGAGGGTTCAATATTGTTTAAATATAGAAAAGACATAAAATTTTTCGAAAAAATGAATGCAGAACAACGTCTAGGTGCTAGTTTGGTTACTGTTACACAACCAAACGACGTCATTTCAGAGGCTTTCCGTCAAATTCGTACAAATATTCAATTCTCAATGGTTGATCAAGATTATAAATCAATTATGATTACTTCATCTGGTGCGTGGGAAGGTAAATCTACTGTTACAGCAAATACAGCAGCCGTAATTGCACAACAAGGTCTACGTGTCCTATTAGTTGATGCAGATATGCGTAAACCAACTGTTGCCAAGACTTTTGGTATTGACACAACAGTTGGGTTAACAAGTCTGTTAACAAATCGTGAAGCAAATATCATGGATACCGTGAATTATGTTTCTGAAGCCAACTTATATGTTCTAGCAGCTGGTCCAATTCCACCAAACCCATCAGAATTATTAGGGTCAAAACGTATGGCTGAATTGATTGCTGAGATGGAAGATTTATTCGACTTAGTTATCTTTGATACACCGCCAATTTTAGCTGTTACGGATGCTCAAATTGTTGCCACACGTGTCGATGGCGTAATCGTTGTTGTACGAGCAGGAATTGCCAACAAAAATAATGTCCGCAAAACAAAGGAATTATTAGATATGGTAAATGCCAATGTAATTGGTGCTGTATATAATGGTGAAGAAAGCAAAAAAATGGGCTATGGTTACGGTTATGGCTATGGTTACGGTCATAATAACGATCAAGAAAAATAAATTTGATACTCTAGGACTTCTAAGGTTCTAGAGTTTTTTATATTTTTAAGGGGAGAAGTTTAAGCTTGTTTGTGCATTAAATGTGGTATCCTAAATACATTCAATATCTATTATATAAGGAGTTCTTTCAGATGGATTATAGACGTTTTGGCGATCATTTAGTGGTGCGTATTGATAGAGGCGACGAAATTATTGCGTCGTTAACAAGTGTAGCGCAAGCAGAAAAAATTAAATTGGCCAGTGTACAAGGGATTGGTGCCTGCGATCGTGTGAGATTTTCACTTTATAATGTTGAACATCAAACATATAGTCCAACTGAATTACATGAAGAATTAGAATTAACTTCTTTGAATGGGAATATGAGCTTGATGGATGGTCAATCCTATGGACATTATCATGCCACCTTTGGCCGAAGTGATGGATCAATAGTTGGGGGTCATTTGAATGAGGCATTTATTTCAGGAACGGGTGAATTTTTTATCCAAATCATTGCTGGAGAAGTTGAACGACGTAAGGATAAGCTAGAGACAGGGTTGAATTTATTCGATTTTAACAAATACCATGATTAACAAAACTTGCAAATAGTAAGCATAAAACTTGATATGTTTCGAATCGGAAATTATAATAATAGTGACATACAAAATTAGTATTATACTATATACGATTGGAGAAAACACATGACTACAATGAAAGAGAAGTATGGTTTTAAATCAGACGAAGGCATGCAATTTGGACTTTATTCATTAGGGGATTACGTACCAAACCCACATACAAATGAAGGTGTTGGTGAACAGGGCCGTATTCAAGAAATTATCGAAACTGCGCAATATGCGGAGCAAGCAGGTCTTGATATCTTTTCTTTAGGTGAATCCCATCAAAAATACTTTGTTTCGCAAGCACATGCGGTTATTCTGGGTGCTGTAGCACAAGCAACAAGCAAGATTAAAATTTCATCATCTTCTACAATTGTGTCAACATCAGATCCAGTTCGTGTATATGAAAACTTTGCCACGCTAGATTTGATTTCTGATGGACGAATTGAAATCGTTGGTGGGCGTGCTTCACGTATCGGTTTATTTGAATTGCTAGGTTATGATTTACGAGATTATGAAGAGCTATTCGAAGAAAAGTTTGAATTATTAAACTATATTAACCATCAAATAGAAAAAGGTGAAACAATTACTTGGGAAGGACAATTTCGTCATAAATTAAACCGTGCTGAAATGTATCCAAAACCAAAAGATAATTTCATCCCAATTTGGCGTGGTGTTGGTGGCCCTGCAGCTTCTGCTGTGAAGGCTGGACGTGCCGGTGTACCAATGGTATTAACCACGCTTGCAGGACCAGCTATGGCCTTCTATCCAGCTGTACAAGCCTATCAAGAGGAATTAGCTAATTTAGGGATAGATCCGACGACCTATCCATTGACGACCGCAAGCCCAATGTATATTGCGCCAACACAACAAGAAGCAATGGCTGAATTTTATCCACATGTAAAATCATCATTCCTACATTCAAATGGCTCAATTTTCCCTAAACAACAATTTGCACAAGCAAGATCAGTGCAAGATACGTTGATGGTTGGTGGCCCTCAAGAAATTATTGATAAGATGATTTACCAATATGAAATTTATGGCATGGACCGATATATTGGCCAAATTGATTTTGGTGGTGTGCCACTAGATAAGGTAAAACGTACGATTGACTTCTTAGGGGAAAAAGTTATTCCTGAAGTGAAGAAATACACTAAGTCACATTAATAATTGCAAAGTATCCTTGTGAAATATAAAATGATATCCGAAAGGCTGAATCGTTATTTTTCAGCCCTTTTTATTTGTGCAAAAGATAACAAAACAAGTATTGAGAACGCTATCTCAAAAGCGTATAATCCTAACCACACGTCGAAAAAACAACTATTGCAATGTTTATTGCAAATTATATCTTTTTTGGAGGGTTATCATGGAGTCAAAACAAGTAGTCGCAAGAAAAAAAGCAATCATCACTGTAGATGGATTGGCGTTTAAGGATTTAAATGGGGACGGCCAATTAAATCCTTATGAAGACTGGCGGTTACCGATTGAGGATCGAGCCAAAGATTTGCTTAACCGAATGAATACCCGTGAAAAAGCTGGTATGTTTATTTTGACAGATAAACCTATGGGGATTTCGGTTGAGGACGGCGAACCGACGAGTCACGATGGTATTATTTCTGAGGTGGAGAAAGACCACGAACACCCAATGTCAAGGACAGTATAAAATTGTAGGTTTATGACAGAATAAAAATGTAGGTTTTTGACAGTCTAATTTAGAAGTCCATTTATATTTTCCCTTTCATACGATATGATTTTCCAGTAATCTTGAAGACT
>NZ_NEEY01000046.1 GCF_002252085.1 Aerococcus sp. 1KP-2016 | reverse complement strand
GTATTAGGCGAACGAACAATCGTTGAAAAAGTAACGACTGTTGGTGGAGAAGAAACTGCTCGAGAAGTTATCTCAGATGAAATCACAACTGCACCAGTAAATAAAGTGATTCAAGTTGGAACAAAAGTAAGAGAAGTAGTTGAAGAGACTCACACCGAAGAGGTAGCATTTGATACCATTCGTGTCGAGAACCCAGACATGTTAGTGGGGGAAGAAGTCGAGTCACAAGAAGGAACACCAGGAGTTCGTACCATCGTAGAAGAAGTAACGTACGAAAATGGCGAAGAAGTTTCACGGGTAGAGGTTTCTAGTGAAGTTACAAAAGATCCTGTGAATCGAATCATCCAAGTTGGTACAAAAGTAAGAGAAGAGCCAGTGGACCCAGAAGAGCCAGTGGGCCCAGTGGACCCAGAAGAGCCAGTGGATCCAGAAGAACCAGTGGACCCAGAAGAGCCAGTGGACCCAGAAGAACCAGTGGACCCAGAAGAGCCAAATAACACAGATGCAGCAAATGTTACTGTAGAACCTAAAAATCAAGAGTTGCCTCCAACAGGGGTAGAAAGTACAACAATCACTAGTATTTTAGGAGCATTATTCCTATCTATTGGTTCTGCATTAGTTTTCAAAAAGAAAAGGAAATAGTATTTAATTGAATTTTAAGGAAGGGTCAACGTGAGTTTAAAATACGTTGACCCTTCTTTATTGTTAAAATAAAGTAAAAGAAATAGCTGAAGCAGATAAGGAAACCGTAACGATTCAATTGCGATTAAAAACCGCAGTCACAACTGATACGGGGAACCGTATCACAAATAACTTTTATTTAATAATATTCTAGCACATATGTGGGCGTTTACATATGTTAAAGGGATGGGAAAAATCGTTCTTAAAGAGTGAATCATTTTTTTACTGAAAGACTTTAATTGGAGGGCAATATTAGTGTGCTTGCCGGTGATAGATAGTATTGATAAAAGTTTATATAGTGAAGGAAAACTTTGAGGTGGACTAAATGAAACGTATTATTTTTGACATGGATGGGGTTTTGGTTGATTCGGAATATACCTACCTTCAATCGAAAACAGATTTATTACATGAACAAGGATTTATGAAGGATATAAGCTATCAATACCAATTCATGGGAACCACTTATGATTATATGTGGCAAACGATGAAAGATGAACTTGGTTTACCTGATAGTGTGGCATCATATATTGACAAGATGAATCGCTATCGCCAAGCCATGATTGAACGAGATGGGGTAAGGGCAATTAAAAATAGTGTCGAATTGGTCGATGAATTAGGTAAACGTGGTTATCAGATGGCTGTAGATGGCTGTGGCTTCTTCATCACCCAAGTTTGTTTGAAATCATGCATAACCTGAGGCAACTAGGCATTACCTCACAATTTGCACATCTGGTTAGTGGAGAAGAAGTGGCACGTTCAAAGCCAAATCCTGATATTTTTGAAAAAGCAGCTGATTTGTTACAAGTTTCGGCAGATGATTGTATCGTCATTGAAGATACTCGTAACGGTGTGTTAGCAGCAAAAGCGGCGCATATGTATACGATTGGTTTTGCCGACCCAGATTATCCTAAACAGGATTTGAGTAAGGCGGATATCATTGTAACGGATATGATGGATGTGCTAGCCATCGTAGCAGAAAAATCATAAATCCTAGTAGAAACCCCAAAGTTGATAATGGCTTTGGGGTTTTGAAAATTTATTTTCGGTTATGTTAAATTGTTGTAAAATAGCTGAGCATTTTTAAGGGATATGGTAGTATTAGGTTGAAATAGATATTTGCCGTATGCGTAAAGTGAGGAGTAGTGTAATGAATATTTTTCCGATTAAGGCTTTGACTGATAATTATATTTGGATGATTGAAGATTTGAATCAAATCATCGTTGTTGATCCAGGTGAAGCAGACCGTGTATTACAATACTTGGCGGCTGAGCAACCCAAGGGTATTGCCATCCTATTAACCCATAAGCATGCTGATCATGTTGGTGGGGTTACTGAAATTTTAACCGAGTATCCTGACACCAAGGTTTATGGTCCACGTGAGGTTGAAGGGTTTGAGATGACCTATATTGAAGATGGGGATCAGTTCAGTATCTTTAATCATGAAGTTACCGCGCTTTTATCTGCCGGACATACAGAAGGACACCTATCTTATATTGTAGATAGCATGTATTTATTCTCAGGGGATGCTATGTTTTCTGCCGGATGCGGTCGTGTATTTACAGGTGATTACCAAGCGGAATTTGATGCCTTAGAAACGTTTAGCCGTTTAGATGAGGATGTAGCTGTCTTTGCGGGTCATGAGTATACGCTAACGAATTTACGGTTTGCCCATTCAGTGCAACCTGATAATGAGGTACTTACAGAGGCATTAACACAAGTAGAGACTATTATCGCATCAGAACGTCCAACCTATCCATCTACAATTGGTCGTGAAAAAGTGATTAACATTTTTATGCAAGCAGCAGATGTAGCAGAATTTAAACATTTACGTGATTTAAGAGATAATTTTTAGCACAGTTAACTGTAGGGCATCCTGATCAGGGTGCTTTTTTTTAATCGATTTTTTGCCTCAAATAGCTTGTATAAAATATAATAGGACAATTTTGTTTTCACTTTAATGGTTTTTATGCAAGGACACGTTGTACTTTTTTTAATACGGAGATTTGAACTAATGTACAAAATACTTTTAATTCAACGTTTTATCCTTAGATATAATGAAGGCAACATGTTTATTTAGCGCATATATATTTTTTATTTATATGTTGAATTAAATGCAATTGACTTAAATGTTGATGATTACCTATAATAGATATGTGAAACGTTTGCGCATGTTGGTATATGTGCAAAGACGCAAAATGATTTAAGGGAGGAATTATTTTATGTGGACATTTATTATTGGGGTCTCTGCATTGATTATTGGCTATTTCACATATGGGAAATATATCGAAAAAAACTTCGGACCTGATCCAAATAGAACAACGCCAGCTGAGATGCTTACAGATGGACTAGATTTTGTACCCATGCCTAAGTGGAAAAATGCAATTATTGAGTTATTGAATATTGCTGGTACAGGACCTGTTTTTGGCCCTATTATGGGGGCTTTATATGGACCAGTTGCGTATATTTGGATTATCTTTGGCTGTATCTTTGCAGGTGCCGTACATGATTATATGTTGGGTATGGTTTCATTGCGTAATAATGGGGCGCAATTACCGGTATTAGCGGGTAAATATATCAATAAAGGAACGATGCATGTCGTAAACCTGTTTGCGTGTTTACTATTGTTATTGGTGGGTACGGTTTTTGTTCTTTCACCAGCAGCTTTGATTCAAAGTTTGCTACCGGGTAATGTGGCACTCATCATTATTGTGGTTTTAATTTTCATCTACTACCTTATCTCAACTGTATTACCAATTGATCAGGCTATGGGTAAGGTATACCCATGGTTTGGGGCTGTGTTAATCATTTCATCTATTGCGATCGGATTAACTTTAATTTTTGGTGACCACGCTATGATTGAATTAACACCAGCTACATTAGCTAACTTCCATCCGAAAGGCTTAGCAATCTTCCCAGGTTTATTCTTTACTATTTCATGTGGGGCCATGTCAGGATTCCATGCAACCCAAGCACCAATGGTTTCTCGTACAATGGAAAATGAAAGCGAAGGTCGCTATACTTTCTACGGTATGATGATTGCTGAAGGTGTCATCGCTATGATTTGGTTGGCTGCTTCATTAGCCTTATTCGATGGTCAAACATTAAGCGGTATGATTGATGCGGGTACAGCATCTGCAGTTGTAAATGCTGTTTCAATGGAATTATTAGGAGAGTTCTTTGGTACAATCGCCATTGTCGGTGTTATCGTATTACCATTATCTTCTGGTTTATCAGCCTTCCGTTCATTACGTATTATTGTTGCTGACTACATCAATGTAAAACAAGATACTTTACCAAAAATTATGGCCATTACGATTCCAATCTATGTGATTTCATTCTTCTTAACATTCGTTGATTTCAATATTTTATGGCGTTATTTCAACTGGGCCAACCAAGTTACAGCGGTCTTAGCTTATTAGTAACGACACGTTACCTATTCTTGAAAGGTAAAAACTACTTCGTTACTTTGGTGCCGGGTATCTTCATGTTATATGCCGTTGTGGTATATCTATTGAGTGAACCAATTGGATTTGGCTTAGGCTTAAGCAATCTTGCTTACTGGGTGGGGCAGCAATTACTTTAATTATTCTCGCGCTATTCTGGAAACAAGGTATTGACCAAAAAGCGAAATTAGATCCTTCGTCTAAATTAATTAATGACCAGTTATCAATTCAAACGCTTTATCCAGAATTAGTAAATGAAAAATAAATAAAAAATACCGTCTCGGTCTTCTAAGGCCGAGGCGGTATTTTTATGGTGTTTTTTTTATCAGCATAGTCACTACAGGTATATCTTAGCCACCTAAAAGTACACCGATACCATAGGCAACTAGGGCGGCTGCACCACCAATCAGAAGCATCTCCATACCAGATTTAAACCAATTGGTATGCGTTAAACGTGATTTTGATGCACCTAGGATAAATAGGGTGATGGCGGTTAAGACGCATGCAACTGCAAAGGTATTGGCCATCAAAAAAGTATTAGTTGAGGCGAATACGTAGGCAATTAATGGGATAAAACCATATATTAAAAATGAGAAGAACGTTACTAAAGCGTTTCTCATTGGATGTGTTTCGATTTCTTCATCCCCAAACTCACTATTCACACGTTCTTGCTCAAAGATTTCAGGATAATTGGCTAGGGTTGCTGAAATCTGATCGGCGTCATCCTTTGAAATGCCTTTTGCTTGGTAGTTTGCAGATAATTTAGCCACTTCACTTGAAAAATCATCCTTAAAATCAAGACGCCGTTTTTTGATGGCATTCTCAACAAACTCTCCCTCAGACTTACTTGAAAGGTAGTCACCAACGGCCATAGATAAACCATCTGCTAATAGATTGGCGAAACCAAGGATGATGACTACGTCAAGTGATAAGGCACCACCAGTTGCCCCCGCAACGACGGCGAAGGTAGTGACAATACCATCGAGGCCACCGTAAACCATACTTTTCACGTAATTGCCATTCATCAAAGATTCTTTTTTACTTTGTTCACTCAATCGCTACACCTCCATAAGTATTTAGTTTTATTATATCGCTTTCATATATAGATGGTGGGTTGGTTTACTCACAGATGATTCAAAAAGGTGAAAAAAAGCCCTCAACGGCTAGAATTGTATGGAAACCTAGTCGTTGAGGACAATTTTGTTTATAGATTATTCAGCTGTTGTGTCACTAGCAGAACTGAAGCTTGTACCAAAGATATTATCTACGATAGAAAGGATACGGTCCCAAATACCTAGTGAATCTTCTTTTAACTGTTCAGTATCTGTATTGGCAATTGCTGAACTAGCTGTATCCGCTACATTGCTTGCTGCAGAACTTGCTGCGTCAGATAAAGAACTTGCAAGGTTAGATAATTGTGCCTTTTGTTCATCTGTTAATTCAAGGGCAGAGAAGTTTTGCATTTGATCGATAATGGCTTGGATATTTTCTTGTGAAATCACGCCATCTAAATTGTAGTTGTTAATGACATTATTTACGATAACGGTAATTTCATCCACTGAAATATTACCACCATTTTCTTCTTTTAAGCTAGCTACTTCAGATTTAATATCAGCAATAGCTGCATTTAAGTCATCATCAGAATAACCTGCTGTATCTTGATTTTCTTCGGTGATGGCAGACGTTACGGCTAATTCATCTTGTGCCACTTCACGTGCATCTGCATCTAATGTTTGGCCAGCACTTTCAAATGCTTTATATACACCGGCTAAGGCACCTGAACCATCCACTTCTACTGCGGAAGCGACTTTAATATTTACATCTACTGCACCAGCAGTAATGGCAGCATTTTCGTACTGTGCTTGTGTAATGCTAGTAATTGTATCCGGTGTGGCAATCTCAACTGTTACACCACCATCATTATCTGCAGCTGTAATATAGGCAGATGAATATACTTGTGAATAAGGATAGCTATCTTGAAGTAAGTCATTTAACTCACTAACTTGTACTTCGATTTCTTCAGTGCCATCTTCAACACCTAACAGTTCCTTTGTTTCTTCAAATTGACTATCAGTTAATGTCTCTCCATACGTAAACATTGGATCAATTGCGACCCGGTCGGCTGACTTACTTGGTGCTAAAATAGCTAATCCTAGCGCTAATACACCACTTGTCAAAGCTAATCGTTTTGTAAATTTTTCCATGTTCTATTTCCTCCTACTAACCTGGTGGGCACCCAATGTGCTTTTGGTTGGTATCCTCATTTTACCATGTTTTCAAAATGAGATTTTTAGGAAATAATTAACAAGCTTGTAATTTATTTTAAAGATTGTAAATGCCCGTCTAGTGGTTTTTTATCCAATAAAGAGTATATTTTTGCTATAATGAGTGTGACGCATGCAAGGAAAAACGAAATTTTTCTTAAAAATGCTTAAAATAAGTGACAAGCTGCGCGTTTAAAAGTATGATTTAAGCTACAGCGCAGATTTTTTGGAGGGATATAAAATGGATATTGAACAGAAAAAAGAAATGTTACGCATTTTAGCACAAGATGCTCGGCTAGCACCCAAAACAATCGCCAATATGATTGACGCAACTGAAGCGGAAGTAGTCGCTCAAATCGAAGCTTATGAAAATGAGAACGTGATTGCTGGCTACCATACAATGATTAATTGGGATGTTGCTGACGACAATTTATTATCAGCAATGGTTGAAGTGAATGTCGATTTACATCACGGTGTATCGTACAAAGAAGTGGCTGAAGCAATCTACGAATATGACCAAGTAGAGTCACTTTACTTGATGTCAGGTGCTTACGATTTCTTATTACTTACAAAACGTTTAACAATGCTAGATATCTCTAAATTTATTTCAAAACTCGCTTCAATTGATGAAGTTAGCGCAACAACAACACATATTGTAATGAACCGTTATAAAGAACAAGGTGTCGTGTATAAGGACATTGAAGAAGACGGTGGACGAATGGTGATTTCACAATGACAAAATCTCAAAATCAAACCGTATTAGACATGCAACCCTCTGGTATCCGACGTTTTTTCGATATTGCTAATGAAATAGAAGGTGTCATTTCATTAGGGGTAGGTGAACCAGACTTTCCAACACCTTGGCCAATCCGTGAAGAAGCAATCCGGTCAATCAAAAAAGGTAAAACCTACTATACAGCGAACGCCGGATTGATTGAATTACGTCGTGCAATTTCAACCTATCTATCAAATAAATATGACATCCATTATGATGCACAAACTGAAGTAGTCGTTACTGTCGGTGGATCAGAAGCGATTGACTTAGCTTGCCGTGGATTGATTAACCCAGGTGATGAAGTACTGGTGATGGATCCGTCATACGTTTCATACGTACCTTCAATAGAATTAGCAGGGGGTATCCCAGTGCCAATTCAGTTGCCAAGTGAACATGATTTCATCTTACAACCTGAAAATATTGAAGCAAAAATTACAGACAAAACCAAAGCGATTATCTTAAACTATCCAAATAATCCTACTGGTGCAGCAGCATCTCGAGAAGAACTAGAAAAAATAGCGGACGTTATCAAGAAACATGATTTATACGTGTTAACCGACGAAATTTATTCTGAAATTTGGTATGCCAAAGATAAATACACTTCCATTGCTTCTTTTGATGGCATGAAAGAACGTACCATCTATATCAATGGTTTTGCCAAAGCTTTCTCTATGACAGGTTGGCGTATAGGCTACCTATGTGGGCCAGAAGTATTGGTAGAACAAATGTTAAAAGTACATCAATTTACCATTATGGCAGCCCCAACCGTATCACAATATGCTGCAATCGTTGCCCTAGAAGAATGTGACAATGAAGTAGAAGCAATGCGTAAAGACTACTTACAACGTCGAAACTTCCTATTAGGTCGTTTCCGTGAAATGGGTATTCCATGTTTCGTACCACGAGGCGCTTTCTATACCTTCCCGGATATTCGTGAATTCAATATAACCAGTGAAGAATTCGCCTTAGCTTTACTAGATGCTGAAAAATTGGCAGTTGTGCCAGGTACAGCTTTTGGTGCAGGTGGTGAAGGCTTCCTACGTATTTCATATGCCTATTCCATCCGTGAATTAACCATTGCTATGAACAAAATCGAAGACTTTATTACCAAATTACGTGAACAAAAATAAATCAATAAAAGCGGGCGGAATCTGAGATGATTCTGACCACTTTTTTGCATATTTATTAATGAGGTTTTGGCGTATTGTGGAAAAGGGGGTACTATTTTCAAAAATAGTATCCTTTTAATATTGAAAGTGGTACTTTTTCTAGCAGTAGTATCCTGGTATACGCGTGAACGATACTATTGCAACGAATAGTATCCTATTCAGGAAGCCGCAGAAACTATTGAGCAATATAGTAGCGAAATCTACAATTTTTAGTATAGGATAAATGCTATACTGCATGTTTGCCCCTCTTAAAATGACATAATGAAATAAAAACGAGCCTGACGTAATTGTCAGACTCGTTTTTCATTATTTATAATCAACATCTGGTGAGTATTCGTTGGCTGCATCCCATAACAGGTATTCATTGGCACCGTTGTCGATCACGGCATCAATTTGTTCCTGTACTTCAGCAGGGCCGTATTCTTTCCAGGTACCATCCGCTAGGTATGAAGCGGTAAAGTCTTGTAACCATGGACGTGAAATGGCTGGAGAGTCCAATTCTTGCATCAAGGTATTTTCTTTTTTCATATAGGCATCTACGACTTCATAGGGATGTAAGTCAGGGTAATCTAAACCAAAGTAACCTGGTCCCCAGTGAGAAGGGTAGATCATAGCGGAGATAGCATCCACATTCTCTGCCATCATATTAAAGTTTTGCCCGATACCTGGGGTTGCTACAACATCTGTTACATAACCGAACATATCTGCAGAAACATGTACACCGTATGGTTTCAGTTCTTCACGCGCATAGGCCAAGAAATCGGCAATGACTTGTTGACGTGCTTCGGTGGAATCTTTACCATATTCAGCATAATCACCCATATCATACGTTAGGGTTTCGCCAAAGGTTTCGAAAGCTTCTGGGAAACGCACATAGTCGAATTGAATATCCTTGAAACCTGCACGGGCTGAGGATTTTGCCGTCTCCACTAGATAAGCCCAGTTGTCTTTGTTGTATGGGTTTAAGAAGGCGTCGCCACCATCATTGGTCCACACTTGACCGTCTGCTGTAAGGAAGCTACGTTCCGGTTCAGCCGTTGCTAGGTTGGTATCTTTAAATGTTGTGATTCGTGCGATTGGATAAATTTGTTTGTCTTCAAAGGTTTGCATCAATGTTTTACCATCAATAGCATTCGTTTCAGCAGCATTCACTGCTGCACCTTCCGTTGGTAAATCCATGGTGATATTACCATAGTCATCTTTGACATCTAATACGACCGTGTTTAGATTAGTCTTATCTAAAAGATCGATATTTTGTTGATATAGCGTAGGATTCGTCACACCATCTGCTGATAAGTAAATACCTTTCACACCTTCAGCAGGGTAGGCAATATCGTAACCAGAGTCATAAACAAATTTATCAGGAACATTTTTAGGTGTCGCTAATAAATTGTTTTGGTTGGCTGATAATTCGGCTGCAGCCGCTTCATTGTCGCTGGAAGTAGTTGAGGCACTACTTGCACTCGATTCAGGCGCACTTGACTCACTGGCTGTCGACGCAGAGGATGATGATTGGGCTGTATTTGTTTCATTTGCTAGACCGTACCATTCTGTGCGGATACCGATAATTAACAATAAACTGATAATGATCCCGGCAATTAACGATAAGACGAGCTTCCAATTAAATTTTGGTCCGTGTGGGGCCGGCTGTTTTGACTGTGTGGGTTGATTTGATTGATTTTGGTCCAAAGTATTGGCCTCCATTCTTCTTGAATAACTTTAGGCTTCAGGCTGAGCTGATAACTTGGCTAAGTTTGGTAGGACTTCTGCCAATATTTCTTGTGATTTTTGGTATTGGCTATTGATACCCGCCATACCATCTGTGAAAACAGTTAAGTCACTATCTTCAGCTGCAAGTTGCGTATAATACTTGTTCTCTGCTTCAAGGACGGCTTGATAATTTTCAACATAGCTGGACATCTGTTCGTCAATGCTTACAACAAGATTACGCATTTCGCTGAAATTCGAAAAATCTTCCTCAGCAGTAAAATCCGTTTCATCAAACTCTTTTAGCGTAGTCGCCTTATTATGTAGGCTTTCATAATCTTTTTTAAGGGTTTCAAAGGCCTCTTGACGAGCACTCAAATTTGCACGGGTCTCCCCTTGACCTTTTTCAGTCAGATTAGCTAAGCTTTTATCCGCGGCTAAATCTGTCTCGAAGTCAGCTTGTAAGTCTGCTTCATTAGCCTGAATAGTCTGCAAGGATTCAGTCATATCAGCGCCTTCTTGTTGGGCCTGACTAATCACTTGGTCAGGTGAAGCCGCGCAGGCAGAAAGAAGGAGGATACTTAACCCAGCTATCGTTAGACTAGCTTTTTTCTTCATCTTCTTATTTACTCCCATCTCATTAAATTTGGTATATAATGACTAATAAATCATATCATTATGTTATCATACGTGATTTTCTAATAATTCTCAAGAATTTTCTAAGTTAGGTCTTTAGTCCCTATCAAAGGCCATCATATTCGTTATAATAATAGATAGTAAAACATCATCGGCGTATGATAACTAGTACTTATTCTAACAGTTATTTAAGCGCTTTCGTGTAAACAGATGGTAAGTTTTAGCTAAAAATTACATTAAATCATTTCATCGAACAATAAAATGAGGAGTTGGAGCCCATGAGCAAAAATCTAGACAAGGCCAGATTGTGGCGACTAGGACTTGCAGCGGCCGCGACAGGTATCGGCTATGTGTACCATGCCATGAGCCAAGAACGGTCATTGAAAAGTAAAGTCATCCAAGACGGCTTACGTGTGAAGAAGGAGGCGGATCGTTTTATGCCAGCGAATAAGAAAATCCAAGCAACCGAAGCGTATGCCAACCGTCCCAAAAATCACGAAGACTTATTCTTTATTACACGCGATGATAAGGCGCAAATTCTTCGTGGAAAAAAGGGTGTACTCATTGATTTAGAGACTAACGTGTTGTCGTTAACGACTGCAAGTCCTTGGATTATTTATTTCCATGGTGGTAGTGGTATCGATACCTTACAAGAAAAGGAATGGCATTTTGTCCAAAAGTTGGCCAAATCTTTTGAAGGTGAAGCTTATGTTTCTCCGGTGTTAATTAGATCATTTGCTAATCATAATATCATCGATGAAGCCAAACGCTTGAGCAATCTGATAACCGAGATGGCTAATCAAATGGGACGGAGTGTCGACCAATTGTACTTTGTGTCGAGTGACACGGGTGCGATACCAGCCTTACTGGTGGCTGATTTCCTCATCCAAGATAAGTTGAAAATTGAACGTGTATTCCTTTTATCCCCATGGCTAAACGGTACCTTCGAGGATGTTACAGTGAATCCTAAAGATGTGTTGTATGATGCTACCAGAGTGAATGCCGTCAAAACGATATGGCAACAAAAAAATCCGGTGCTCAACTATGCGAAGATGCCAACGGAAGAGTTGCCAGCAATTGATTTTGTGAACGGTACGGACGATAGTTTTGCTTGTGATGGACATTGGTTGTA
Source organism: Aerococcus sp. 1KP-2016 (assembly GCF_002252085.1). GTDB lineage: Bacteria > Bacillota > Bacilli > Lactobacillales > Aerococcaceae > Aerococcus. Next base: position 2,044 of record NZ_NEEY01000046.1, on the reverse strand, counting down.
TAAACGATTACGTGCCCATAATCAACAAAGTAATTATTATCAATTTGACTTTATGCACCATCAATTTTACTTAGATGCCATTCCAGAGAGCCAAGAAGTGATCGAGATTATCCACCAACAAATTATTGGTGGCGAATAGGGGTGTCAATATTGGCGCTGAATGATGGAACTGCTATAATAAGCCTTAAAGGAGTGATTTTATGATACCTGGTATGTATTTTGACTGGACCATCGTCCTCATTATTATTGGTGGGGTTATTGCAAGTATCGCTAGTGCAAACGTAACCCGCACATTTAACAAATATAGTAAATATACAACAGAGAAAAGAATGACTGGTACCCAAGTTGCAGAATATATTTTGCAATATTCAGGTATTACAAATGTACGTGTGGAACGTATTGCTGGTAATTTAACTGACCATTACGATCCAACAAACAAAGTATTACGTCTTTCTGATGCAACAGCTGATTCAACTTCAATTGCAGCTATTGGTGTTGCAGCCCATGAGTGTGGTCATGCTGTTCAGGATGCGCAAGGGTATTTCTTTATGACTTTGCGTCAAAAAATTGTCCCAGTTGTCAATATTGGCTCTAATTTTTCATGGCCTATTTTGATTATGGGTGCAATCGCTGGTTTCAATGAAACGTTAATTAATATTGGTATTATTTTGTTCGCCTCAACATTGATTTTCCAATTGGTTACTTTACCAGTGGAATTTGATGCCTCAAATCGTGCCTTAAAAATCATGGAAGAGGGTAATATTTTAACGGCAAGCGAATTACCTTATGCGCGTAAGACTTTACGTGCAGCTGCCATGACTTATGTTGCAGCTGCAATTGCGGGCGCCTTATCATTACTACGTGTCTTGATTTTATTTGGTGGCCGTTCACGCGACTAATTTTTTTAATGAATAGCCCGTGCAACAACCTTGGAAGATGTCATTTCAAGGTTGTTTTTTTGTGAAATAGGTCCTAGGGTTGATGTGATCATTCAGAAATTTGGTAAACTACTAGTATATTTAACAAGACAATTCAGCAAAAGGAGGTGGCAAGTGGTGAACGGAGATATCAAACAAAATGCCAAAGATACCCTGATGACAAACCGAGCTTGGTTTATTATATTTACGTTGATTTTTGCGGGACTATATTGGTTCCTTGGTTTGGTCCAGGCAGCTATAACAGCAAGTATTTTTCCTGTGATTGTCATTTTCTTACTATTCAATCTTATTTTCTTCGCCGGCACGGAAATGGTCTATTTACGGTCATTAATGATCAAGAATAACCAACAATCCCTGCGGTTCTTCCGTGATATGGTGCGTCCTTTCTTCAATGATGCTTTGCGTTACGGTTGGGCCAATTTCATAAAGGGTGTATATCTTGTGTTGTGGTCATTGTTATTTTTTATTCCAGTAATTTATAAATGGATGGCCTACGCGCTCAGCAATTTTTTGATTATCGATTTCCCTTTGTTATCTACGAATGAAGCAATTACTGAAAGTCGACGCTTGATGCGTGGTCGAAAAGTCCAATATATTTGGTTGCATATCCGTTTCATTGGTTGGTTTCTCTTAATTCCAATCACACTAGGCTTAGCATATTTCTATGTGAAGCCGTACTATACGTTGGCATTGATTAATTTCTATGAACAGGCCTTAGAAGAAGAAGGGTATCCAGAAAAAATTAGACATTATGAAGAAGCACCAGCAGCTGCTTCTAACAGCAATCCTCGCGAGTTTAATAGATCTCGTAGGAAAATTTACGTATCCAAGAAGCACCAAGAACAAACCAATCACACCTATGAGCATAAGAGTTATCGCTATGACGATGAAGGTTGGGATGATTTTTAAGATGATAAAATAGGTGGGGACAATAATACAGGACAGCCATTACCGAGGAAGCCTTGTCATGTATTAGTTTAGAAAACTGCGATTCTAATATGAACCTGCCATTCTCTAATTTTGGGCGTTTTTATCTAGAATAAATAGCAATACTATAAAATATGTTATTTTTTTTATAGTATCTATTCCCATAGTTGATAGATTTT
>NZ_NEEY01000045.1 GCF_002252085.1 Aerococcus sp. 1KP-2016 | reverse complement strand
TACTATAATAATGAACGCGGACAATGGAACCTAAAAAAATTGCCTCCTGTTCATTACAGGGAGCAATTTTTATCGGGTGTTGCATAAGGTCTTTTTTTTTAATGTCCTTGACACAGGGTCCATTTTAGTCACTTTAACCATAGCAGAAAGGGGTTCTTTTTTCATCACTTAACGGGTGAAGATGAAAAAGTAATTGTAAGCTGCCGTGAGGCAGTTTCACATGGTTTTAATTAAAAGTATGAATTATTCAGGATATAAAGATACGAATAGATAAAATTTTCACCACTTAACACCATAAAATAGACTAGTCATTTTCTTATTTTCTTTGACAAAGTTACTAAACTAAATAATCCTATGGCTGCAGTTGAGAGACCGTCCCTTGAAAGTTTTCTACAGCTTCTACATATATTCACTTTTTTTGCTGAATCTATTTTCTTTTTACAAAATATACAGTTTTTTTCCTCTTTCTTACTTTTCTTCATACTTTGACTCTCCTTCGCTTAGTAAATAGAATTGATTTCCCTCTTTCATTTCATTATTGATATTCAGCCATGAATCCTTATTTTCTGAATTATATCTATAGTTATCATGAATTGTCTCTAACAAGCTAGGAATTTCTACTTTTTTGGCATTTGGTACTAAAGTACTTATGAAAGGTAATCGTTCTAATTTATTCAGAACTATATTTCCAGTTTCATTAATAGTTCTACTTGAATACAATTCAAAAATATACTTTACAGACTCAAGTCTTTCTGTAGCCATTTTTTTATTATTTAAAGTCAAATCAATATATGTTTGCATGCCAACTATTTTTAACAAAAGATTCATATCAGATAAAATAAAATTAGCATGTCTTTTAAATGTACTATATTTGTACATGGGTGTTTTCAGTATTTTTTCGATTTGATCCTTATTTGAGATAAGATCTGCTTTTATTGCATTGACTGATTGCTCCAAACTATGAGAAGCATCGTATAATAAATGATTTTTTCGATTCAAATCATCGATATTATGGAATTCTATTATCTGAGTGCGTGCAGTAAAAAATGGTGGTAGAATACTATTATTTCTATCCCAGCGAAGTTGGTATTCTTGTGTTTCATGTATATCCACTACAATTTCATATATCTGCTTAAGCTGTGATTGCACAGCTAGATCTGTTAAAGTACGTGCAGTATTATTGTCTACAACTACTTCTTTTAAGGTTATATCTTCCACACGTCGATTTGAATTAGTCGTATCAACTATCACAGCTCTCATATTTCCCTCGATCTTCTTCGAGTTTCCAATTTTATAGATACCCGACTTTAATTTTTCTTTCGTATCAATAGATAAACTATCAAAATCCAGTTGATAAACAAAACCATTCTTATTACTGAAAAGAAGATCTTTTAAATTAAGGGAAGTTGATACCAAGTCAAGTAAATTATTTCCATCTAAACTGAAAAATTGATTTAATTTGCCATCTTCTACTTGTTCCAAATACTGTGGGAGCAGAAATTCGTAAGGACTACTTATTTCAAAGACACTATTAGTGTATTTGTCAGTATGCGATGTAAATAATTGAAATTTTCAATATTATTTATTATAGTTTTAGATATCTCAGCTGTCTCTTTAGGTTCATCCACTATTTACGCACATCCTTTTTAGGATTCTATTACTTCAAACTCTGGTAATTCATCAATTAATTCAAGTGTTCTCATGCTGACTGTGATAACAGATAATAATAAATTCAAGATATATTTAGGATCATCGCTAAATTCATTTGGATCGTCAACAATACCTGATTTTTTATCTGTTTTAATACGATATTGGTCAATAATCCATTCAATAGCAGGTTTCCCATTAACAACATACTCATATGCTTTTTCTGGAATATTTGAAATTGTAATATGCTCGTTATAAATAATAGTATCTAATACCCCTTTTTTAGGATGTTTCATTTTAGTAACTCTATAATTAGTTTTAGAATTACTTACCGCAACCTTAATACCATTCCAGCTAGGTTGATTTTCATAGTTTAAATGTAACTCTATTAAATCTTTTCCTACTTCTATATATTTTTCCTTATCTTTAAGTAATGGAATTCTAGGCAATGTTTTCTGCAAGTCATTTACATATCTTTGTCTGTACTCAAACGAATGAAGGACCCCATAAACATAATAAAAGACATTTTTTTCATTTTTAAATCGACTAATCCATTTTTCTGAGACATTCATTTGAGTTTCGTCTAACAATGAATTCTCTTCAAACAAGTAAAGAGGAATTGACTTTGTCACTGACATGAAATTATAGTCTGTAATTTCATTTGTAACTAATGAACTTGTCCTTACTCCTGATCCTATATTCAAGAAAATATTATCCATATTTTTATTACTTCCAAATACTTTATTCCAAATACTAGGACGTTTTATAATTGGCCTTAAGTTGTTTATCCATTTTTTTGTGAAGGGTCTATATTGAATAATAGTAACCTCTGACTCTTCAAAATCTATCATTTGTTTTTTTGCCATCTCTTTATCAGATCATCTGACCAATTAATTTTCGTCATATCCATTTCTAAGTCTGTTTCATTAGAAATAGTTTGAACTTGGTTATTAAACTCACTAACCATTCTTTTAGAATTGTTCAAAAGATTTTGTTTCGAAAATGAAATAACCCATGGATCTCTGCTAGAACCAAGCCCTACTCCTCGTTTCAAAAATACACTTGATGTTTCATCCGAAACTGCAGAATAGCTTAAATAGTTTTCATCGCGTTGATTAATCCAATCATTATTTACATCAGGATTTATATATTTCCAATCTAATCCTGAAACAGATTTTACTTCGCTTAAAATTCCAAGTTTATCTTCACGACTTAAATAATCTCCGATATCGTGATAATAAAGTTCATGATTATCGCTATCATCTTTAATAAGAATAGAAATCGCAATAGGTGTACGACTTCCAGAACCAAATATTTTTCCACCTTCCTTGCGGGAGGTTTCGCCAGATGTTCGTTGGTCACCCCTTAAATTAAAAATATAAAGATGATTAAACTCTTCAAAAAGAGATTTACGAAGTCCTGAAACTGCATCACCATCAATAAATCCTGCATTAGTTACAAAACCAATTACCCCCCTATTCCCTAGCCTATCCGATGACCATCGGAAGGCTTTAATATAGGAATCGTAGAGATTATTTTTGTTATTTGAAGTTGAGTGAGCAACATATGTTTCTGCAATTCTCTTATCTAGTATAGGGTATTTAATATTGGCATTATTATCATTAACACTAGTTTGTTTTGCCGAATATGGTGGATTTCCAATAATAGCTGTGATTGGCACCTCTTGTTGTCGTTTTAAACGTTCATCATTAGTACCAAAGTATGTATCATCAAGTGTATTCTCGTCTTCCGTACTTTCAAAGGTATCTGTTAAAACAATGCCTTCAAATGGTTCATAACCTTGCTCATCTCCATTAATTTCATCAAATGTCGATTCAATATTGATTGCCGCAATATAATAACTTAATAAAATAATTTCATTTGCATGTAACTCTTGCATAAACTTACGAGTAATATCAGCTAGTGAAATCTCACCATTATTCATTTGTTCTTGTAAGTAAGTCAAAGTGCGAACGATAAAAGTTCCTGTTCCCGTAAATGGATCCAAGATATGGACGCCTTCACTTGCCAATGATTTTCCAAAGTGTTTTTTCAATACATCATCTACTGATCTCACAATAAAATCCACTACTTCAATGGGTGTAAATACGATTCCTAAACGTTCAGTAGTTGATTTAAAGGCGGTGCTAAAAAACTTATCATATAATGTGATAATAATTTTTGCTTATCTTCGGATTTTTCAACGCCTTCAGCTCGCATCTTGACTGATTCATATAAAGGCTCAAGGTTTTCTTGTTCTTTGGCAAAACCGGCTTTTTCTAATTCTTTTACAATATTCTCCATAGCTAATGATACGGGATTATTATTAACAAAACTATATTTGTCAAACAAAGCTTCAAACACAGGCTTAGTAATTAAATGCTGAGATAACATTTCAGCCGCTTGTTCTTCATCGATGCTCTCATTAATGTTATGTCGCAACGACGACACAAATTTTTTGAATTCTACGGTGATAGGATCTTTTCTATCCTGTAATTTGTTCATTATCCAGCTAATTTGACGTTTAGCAATTTTAGCAACATCAGTCGACCAATTTTCTAAATATCGTCTGTCTCCAACTTTTTCTACAATTTTCCCATAAATAGCAGCCTCATATTGATCCCATTCATATTCTAGATCTCCTTGAACCCCCTCATTATCAGGAGTGTTATCACCTATTTCAGTATTTGTTCTATCAGGAGCCCCACCAATACCAATGACTTTTAATTGTTTTGGTTTGGCAATATTTAATTTATCAATCATGGCTTCAAAACGCTCATCCACCGAACGTAGCGCGTTAATTACTTGCCATACAGCCTCATATTGCTTGTTATTATCTAGAATTGTTTCTGGTGTTTCGCCTTGAGGTACAACAATCGGCAAGATGATATATCCGTAATCTTTATTTTCAGATTTACGCATAATACGTCCGACTGCTTGAACAATATCTACTTGAGACTTTTTAGCTGCTAAGAAAATAATGGCATCTAAACTTGGAACATCGATCCCTTCCGTTAGAAAGCGCACATTAGATACTATTCGAGCTTCATCTGCAGGCTTGTCTGGATCTGCTAGCCAATCTAATACTTCCCCTTTTTCCAAAGCATTCATTGACCCGTCCGCATGCTTCATCGACAAATGGATAGATTCTTCATCCATCTGATTACCCAAGTAGTCATTTACCACTTCTTCAAATTGTTGCGTCACTTTTTTAGAATCTGCAATAGTTCTAGTAAATGCAATTGCACGCTGTAAAGGAGCACCATCATATGGACTATTTTTCACCGGATTCTTAAAGCCATTCCGTCTCATCATACCATTCCAAATACCTACGATTCGACCCACATCATCGATATTTAAGCCATTCTCTGGGTCAGATAAGGTTTTTTGCATATCTTTTTGAATTGCAGATTCATCAATAGCTAATACCATTACTTTGTAATCCGTTAAGATGCCATGAGATACCGCTTGACCAAACCCCATACGATAAATCACTTCACCATATTTACTTTCATCATCCATTGAAGAAAGTAAAATACTTTTATCTTTCGCACTCTTCTTAGCATTATCCCCATATATTTTAGGGGTAGCTGTTTGATAAAGACGTTTTGTACCTTTAACAATATTATTGTCATGTACTTTAGTAAAATGACTTTCATCTTTTCCAGCTTCATGTGCACCTGTCGTTCTGTGTGCTTCATCTGCCACGATTAAATCAAATTCCGGAAACCCTTCTTTTTGCGCTTCAGAAATGACAGCGATACTATGATACGTGCTAAACACTACCAACATTTCTGCATCTGCCTCAGTATGTTGAACATCTTTCCAATTTTGAATTAACTTCTCTTTGGATGTTGTTGCTGGATAACCAATATCCGTTGCTTTAATATCGTCCGATCCATTCGTACCTCTTGAGGCATCTCTATCGGAAGTAACTGCCATACTAGCCATCTTAAATTTCGTATCATTATTCCAACCACGTAAAGTTTGCGTTAGCAATTGTATACTAGGCACTAAGTACAACACCTTAAACTGTTTATTTTTCTTTTCAGCTAAAGCTTCTGCAATTTTCAAACTGGTAAAAGTTTTACCAGTCCCTGGTGCCATAATCAATTGACCTCGGTCATTATTTTCAAAATGTGTTAAAGCACGTTCTAACGCTGTTTTTTGATAGAAACGTAATTCTTTCGGTTTTTGAATAGTCGTCTCTTCCGGACGGCTAAAATCAAAATCTCCCCAGTTTAATTGGGAATTTCGTAAATTAGTTAATCCAATTATCTCAATATCCTTGGCATTATACTCAATTGTCTCACGAGCATTATCATTCCACTCATCAACCGTTGATACAATCATTCCTCTTTGATAGTATCTTTTACCAGTTTCAGCCACAAATGAATTAATTTCAGACTTACCAATTTTATTTTTATAGTATTTAGCTTGGATAGCGACCAAATCACCATTAAATTGTTCAGCGACTATATCAACACCTGTATCTTTTTTAGGTACACCATATTCTGATGGCACCTCACTGAGTAGCCAAACATTTTTATATAGACGTTGATATAATGGTTCATTCTTCAAGTAGGCTAAAACTAATCTCTCAAAAAGAGTGCCACGTTCTCTTTGAACATCATTTCCAACTTCATCAATCTTTTCAAGAATTTTATCAAAACTTCTTATATTATATTCCGCAGCCGTTTCCATATTGTCTCCTCCAAAATATTTTGTATACATTATCTCATACTAGCGGGGATTTTAAATTATTGAAATTTAATTATACAAACATTAAAGTTTTCACCAACTATCACAATCATTAAAAACGCTTACATAACATCTTTTGAGGTAGGTGTTGGTTTGCAATAAAGTTTGATTAAAATTATACTTCAAATGTTAGTTTTACATATAGAAAAAACCCACACCTTTTAAACAAAGATTGATCAAAATAGGTGGGCCCAATTTTAAATGGTAGAAATTTTTATAAAAAAGATTGATTAAAATTTTAATGTATGCAAATTTAGGCTAAAGATAATTTATATATAGCTTCTTAAATTCTTCCGCAAATTCAGCAACAAGTTCTTTATCTATTGAAGTAACCCAAGTATTATCTTTAGGCCAATTAGCATAGGTCCAATTATACGAACCATGCATTACAAATTCGAAATCCACAATGCAAAATTTATTATGCACAAGATTATATCCATAATATATATATGGAGGTACATATAAAGTATCGAATTCACGTATTAATTCGTCGTTAAATTCTTTAATATGAGACTTATATGCAGTCACGATTCTAATCTGGATTCCTTCTTTTTTCTTAGATAAAAGTTCTTCGTAAATTGCTCTATCTGTAAACATTGGAATAGAAGCCCAAATAGCATATTTTGCAATTCGTATACCTTGTATAATTTCTTCTCGTATCTCTTCAAACGCAGCAGAACGTTCACTTCTATCAATATCTTGCCCTACAACAGGTTTAGGCTTAATAAGCACATTTCCCAAAGCATACTCTTCTGTCTCTTTATAAATATAAGAAACTAACTTTATAAACGAATCAATTAAATTTTTTGCTTCTTTCAACATCGGTATTCTTATCCTAATGATTATATTTTCATAATACTGATAAGATTTTCTGGTTAAATGTGTTGTCTTTTTAAAATCTATCTCAGCATAACGTAAAATGCTAAGTATTTTGTCTCTTTGCTCGTAATCTTCTCCATCCCATTTTAAAGTCTCTATCATTGTTCTCAAAAATTGGCTTTCATTCATAATTTCACCCACTTTTATTTTATAATCAAAAATTTCAAAATCATATTTAGAGTTTTTCAATAAGTATATGTAACATTACTTGAATCATAATTTTCCTGATTTCTCTTGCATTATTTAACGCTGATGATCGTTCCTTTAATTTATTATTTATGTTTTGTTCATTAATTAGCTTTTGATCCTCTTTATTATATTTGATTAGTTCTTCTGCATACGCGCTATCAATAATTTCTTCTTTAGCGGACTTATTAAGTTCTTCAAATTTAATAAAATGATCAAATCTAGAATATATCGGATCCCCTAGGTTTTTCCTTATTTCATTTTCATTTAAATAGTTGGAAGTACAAAATATAACAACATTATCTAAATTCACATCATAAAATTTATCAGTATATACTCCTTCATCAAATAATTGATAAAATGCGCTATAAAACATAGGATGTGCTTTGTCAAACTCATCTAATAAAATAACATTTGTTTCTCTATCTAATAAATCCTTAGCGAAAGAACTACTCTTATCCCCAAATATATAATTCATAAAATTTTCGCTATGAAACATAGATAATTGTTTTCTAAATAAATTTTTATTTGAATTTATAACCTTATTTACAAACTTAGCTGTTTCGGTTTTCCCAACACCTGTTGGACCATAAAACATAATCACTGTAGGATTTTATATCCCTTCATTTGTTAAACTATATAATCAAGCTAAAAGTTCGTTTTTCACATTTTGTTGTCCATAAATAACTTTATCAAAATCATTTTTTATAGATTTCAAATGCTTTATCTCTATTTTTTTATATTCATGATTATATACTGTAACATCTAAGTTGTTTTTGGAAATCTCTATCTGATGTAATATTTTTGCCGGTGGATTATGAAGATATATCTCATCATAACCTAATTTTTCAGCAAATAGTAAACTATAAACTAAAAATCCTTCAATAAAAAAATCTGCTACACCTGCATACTCATCTGATTGTATTATAAGAAAATCATACTGATTCAGCAAATCCTCCGTTGAACTTTCTTTTGAATCAATCAGTCTAACTAACATTGCAAGAGTTAAATAGTTTTCTTTAGGTATTATCTTGTCATATTCCTTTTTAGGGCCATTAAAAATATTAATCTTCAATTATTTTTGCCTCCACACCAGCTAAAATAACATCATAAATCTTTAAAGTTTCTTCCAAATTATTTTGTCCACCACCTAAAATTTCACTCGCTGTAATTCTAGTAGATTGTGAATCAATATCCGTTTCATTTTCAATATTAAATCCTTTTTCTTTTGCTAATCCCACTTCAACTGCATAATAATTAAGCTGCATTCTCAATAAATCCATTAGGCTATAAGCATTTTTAAACTCTTTAATATTAAATCTAAGTATTACTTTTTTTTTCATCTTTATACGCAAGTGATTCATAATATCCTTTTGCACTTTCTAATATCTCATCAAAATTAAGAATATCAAAATCGTCCATTTATGCAAGTAATGGTAATCCTTCTTTAATTATCTTCATATAAGGAGTGTACATTTTTAAAAATGCAAAAGAATTCTTTATAGGTCTAATTTTGTAATGCTCAATAATTGATATTTTATTTTCTTCTTTTAACTTGTTACTTAGTTTATAAAAATCAGCCAATATAGTATTAGAAATAGTTTTGCTAACAAGCGAATCCTTTGAACTAGATATATCCGTACTTACCTTAGTACTAAAAGCAGCTTTGATTGCTGTAAAGAAACTAGTACCCGCACCTACTTCCGCTGACGCTTCTGCTTTATTTCCAAAATGGAATGTACCCTTGTCCTCATCAACTGAAATTAGTTCTCCACCGTATTCAATTTGTAAAATATCTGTTGCTAAGCCTTCATCAACTTTATCTTCGAAAATTATATTTTCATCTTTCAATTGCAACGTGGTATTGATAAACTTATTCATACGGGGAATCTCCATTATCATGGTTGTCGTTAACTTTATGATAATGGAGATTCTTCTTTTTTTGTAAAAAAATAGAACCAATGATTTTTTTTAAAAAAGTCATCAGTCCTATATATTGTAGAGCCATTATTATTCTATTTATAATACCCAGCTTTCAATAGAATTGCTAATATCACTTTCGCTCGGTAGACTATTCCTCCAACCAGAGACAAAATCAATATCTGAAGAATCGGGTAATTCTTCTTTATTCAATTCTCTTATTTTAATTCTGCTTGGAATTAAACTAGCTTCTCCAACAAATATAGCTTCCCTTCTTGTTAAAGAAGGTAAAATTTTGTCAAACCTACTAAATTATCAGGTAAAAAATTTGATATATAGGACTGATCTGTGGAATTTGTTAACCTCATAATAGCCCATGATGAACACTGCGATAATACTGTTTTTTCCAAATCTGCTGGTCGTTGGGATACTAACATTAAGCCAACACCATATTTCCTTCCTTCCTTTGCTATTCTTCGAACAGCTACTTGTGCTTCTTTGTATTGAGCTTCACCACTATTAGGTACGTATCTATGAGCTTCTTCATATACTAGAAGTATTGGGTTTTTTTTTCTATCTTCAGTGCTTTGCCAAAGCTTGTATTGAAATACCAACCTAGAAATAAGTGCAGTTAAAATTCCGGCAGTTTCGTTCGGAAGTCCTGAAATATCTATCACCTTAAGACCTTTATTTTGTCCTAAACTATCTCCAATTAATTGGTTTATCACTTGGAACAATGTAAAACTTGTCTCTTCATTATATTCTTCCATAATAAACCTCAATTGAGGATTTGATTGTAAGATACGAAGCTTTTTCAACACTTCTTCCACTTTATCTCTACCAGATGAAGCCGCTAGTTTTTCTTTTCTTCCAGATTTGCGTCCTTGTACTTTATCTACGTGCAGTACAAAATCTGAAATTTTGAAAGGAACAGGCTTATCTCTATCAAAATCCAAAATATCAGCCTCAGTATACTCCTCTTTTATAATAAATGGAGTACTCCCAGCGACATCTTCGTCAAATCTATCAATCATACCTTTAGATACTAACCTTGCATATCTCAAAGCTTCATATACAATATTATTTTGACTTGTTGCTTCATACTCAGTCTTCCCTATCACAAGAGATCTAAATTCATCACTAGTCATTAGCCAATAAGGTAGAATCAAATTCTCTGAACCATTCTCATCATCTCCTCCATAAGCTTTGAATGTAACACCGTATTTCTTAAATGTATTCTTATACTCACCATGTGGATCAATCATAATAATTCTTGGATGAATACCCCCCTCATCTTTTTCCATAATCCCATGTATAATAGCACTAACTGTACCTGATTTCCCAGTACCCGTAGAGCCCAGAATTGCACAATGATTGCCAAATAGCTTGTTTATATCAGCCCTACAATCTTGTCTAGTCCCTGAATATTTTCCTATGACTAACAAATGCTCCGACTTTTCTGCTTTACTTTCTGCTCCTTGATAAAGTAACTTCATTTCTTCATCTGTCATTAAATAGACATCTTGAGTAGGTAGAGGGTACTTAGATACCCCCCTGTCAAATTCCAAAGTCTTATTGGAAAAATCGTATGTCCCTTGTCCTATTAATTCAGCTTCTAGAATTCTAGCATCTTTATCCATTGTCAATGTAGTTCCGTCTGAAATCAGTTCATTTTTCATTCTTAACATTGAAACACTAGCAAATAAAATTGTCCTTCCGAAGTGAATTTTAACTATACTCGCCATTTGGCCTATAGCTATCACTTTACCTCTGTACGATTTTGTAAGTGTTATAATTTCTGGATCTAGCTCTACTTTTATAGCGGTTCCATTAACTTCGTTAACTTTCCCGATCTGTAGCTCTTTTACAGGATCAAATACCATTTATTGATTCCCTCCTTTACTTTATAGTTCCATTTAGAAAGTTTGTAAGTCCAGAAAATGTCCACCATGGATAATTGTATTGTTCATTTTCTTCGGAGTAAATTTTATTTTTGTAACATATTCCTGTCGATGTTAAGCAGTAGATTCTCTCATTTATTAAATCATTATTCTGCCAATCAATGAGAGTATCAGACATATTATCAATAAAGATAATAAGAGTACTATTATTATGTATTTTTAATAAACCATTAAAAATTTCATTATTTATATGGTTGTCACCAAAACTATATCCACAAACAAATAACTTGCTCTGATTACTATTAATGTCGCTTCTAAAAGCTTGAAAAATTGTTGCGAACGGATCTTTTTGTGTCTCTACGTACTTAGTAGCTTGAGGATATATTAGGACTCTCGACTTATCAGATGTATATTTAGTACCATATCTTGTTCTAATAAGTCCGTACTCTTCATCTTGAAACCAGTCTATTGATCCATGTAATTTATAAACCGGGTAGGCTAACTCTTTTCTTTCAGAATACTCTTTCGGGTTCCAAAATCCCATGGCACCACCTGAAAATCCATCTACAACTTTCTTTCGTTTCAAAATCAATGCGTCCTCAAGTAATGTATCGTAATTAGTTGTATAAAACTTTATGTTTCTCCGTTTTTCAACACCAAGATGATTTTTCAACAATCCTTCTATGAACTCCAAATGGTATTCAATAGAAACAAGAGGTTCCGTTGCTGTTCCATAGATTATTTCATCATCCTTCTTGTTATATCCATATCTAATGATATCTGTTAGCTTCACTAAAATTTCTCTATATAAATCTTCGAGGTTTTCTTTGGTATAGGTTGTCTCAGAAATCTTTATTTCTTTTTTTCTAGTTCTATCAATCAATGACAATAAATCACCAATATGACTTAAAATGTGTTCAACATGGCAATCTTTTTCTAATGATTCTTTTATTTTTTCAAGTAGTCTTTTGTTGTCTTGGTCCATTCTCATTTCTACTAAATCAGTTAATGGAGACATTAAAGGTATCCCTGCATCATAACTAATTCCTGCCCCAAATAACCAACTTTGTTTGTCAGAATCGATGTGGTTCATAACATTTTCTATATGTTCGTTAAAAATTTGATTATCCTGTATTTGTTCTAACTCTCTCACTCTTTTACCTCCTTACACAATCGGAAATTGATTTCTATATCTTTTTTAAATTTAATAAACAACAACAAATTATTTATTTCATTATATATGTAATTTTTATTTTTCTAAATGCTCAATTAAATTGCGCAAGCTTACGTCGAGAAGTAAGTTTTACATCTTAAATTGTCAAATTAAGTGCAACACAGTTTTATAAAAGATTTCATAAGGTGTTTTCCAATTCAAACATTTTTTCGGACGTGCATTTAATTTCGTTGCCCAACCTTGTATCTCTTCATCAGTTGCATCTGTCAAATCAACACCTTTCGGTGAGTACTCTCTAAGGAGTCCATTTGTATTCTCATTAGATCCTCTTTGCCGAGGGGCATGAGGATCTGGAAAATAAATTTGAGCATTATTTAATTCCTCAGTCAATCGGGCGTGTTGACTAAATTCTTTACCACGGTCAGGTGTAATGTTTTTACAAAACTTAGAATCAATACCTTGTAGTAATTTAATCATTTAGATATAAAAAAAACACTCAATAAACAAGTGAGGGAATCTTAATGGGTACAATTTTATTAAATTTATTGTTCAGTTTTTCTTTCTAATTTATGAACATTATCTATTTTTATGATATTTAGAATTCCCCCGCCTTCTTCCCAGATTCTGAGGCAAATTGGCCAATAAGATACTCATAAGCATCCCCAAGCGCATCACCATTATATTCATTTAGATTTAGCTCTGCTAATGCCTTCATCACTGCAGAAATTGTTTCATTTTGTTTTTGAGGTGTGGATCCCAATTTTTTAGAGTTTAAATCTAAATCTTCAAATAAGTCTTCAAACACTTTATTTGACTGTTCAATATCACGTAGCCCCTGCTGCAAATGTTCTCTTTGGAAGGTATGATTGTCAATTTCTTCAATTAAAGCCTGAAAAGTTAATTCAGGTTTAATTTCATAAGACATATCATCCTTCAAAGCGTCTTTTAAGTCTTCTTGAATTTCAGCATCTTGATAGGCTTTTGAATAGATAGATTGTGCTTCCTCTAAATTCTCTGATTCATTAGATAATAATTTAGTTGAATACACTAACATCGTATCTGATAGATATTTGTAGAAAACGAGTCCCAACAAGTATGATTTATATTCATTTGCATCCATCTTTGAACGCAAGATATCTGCTGATGCCTACAAGGCTTGATATAACTTTTGTGCATTTTCTTCTGCCATAATTACTTACTCCTCCATAGCCTGACTTACACTGTACTACCGCATAAGTTAGGTAAATTACCTTTATTATAACAAATATTGATTACGATTGCTTATCTGTATTTAAGTATGTGGCTGGGACAAAAGGCCTCTAAAAAAGGCGTACACAATTCTTAAAAAAAGTTGTGTACGCCTTTTACTTTGAAAAAATTTTTATAAATTTTGATTGAAATATATCACGGAAACAGGTTAAAGGACTG
>NZ_NEEY01000044.1 GCF_002252085.1 Aerococcus sp. 1KP-2016 | reverse complement strand
GTTTCACATAAAGTTTCAATCTATCAAGAGTCGCTCCGCTACTACTCTTGACAGATTGAAATTTATGAGAAGTATTGTCGACAACAGGAATTAAGCCAAATTGCATGTATTAAAAAAGAGCTGACCAATCGGTCAACTCTCATAAAATTTACTCTAACTTTTGGAGTCCACTATAAATGTCTAAGGGGGTTTTTATTTTGGGTTGAGGTTTGAAAAGCTGGATACCTAAGCATGTACGTTATACGTCTATATTAGTTGATTCAAAACTGACACTAAAAATTAGGGCTATCTTTATGCAATAAATTTTTTTATACTAAAAAAATGGAAGCGCTTTACAAGTTAGGAGGGGAGTTCGTGACTGTTCAAGATGTAGTTGAAATAGATATATGTTATAACGATTATTTTATTGAGGTTTTTACTATTGAATATGGAGATTTAGAAAGTCTTATTCAAAGCTTAAAAAATGATAAGCAGAAAAGCTTTGTACTTAGTAACAAGACATTCTTTAAAAAAGATTTGAACTCAGTTTCTATAGTTGACCATGGATTAGGATTTATTTTTATAGATGTTAACGACTAAAAATAGAAAAGGGTGGGTTAATAAATGAAAATCATTAGACTAATTTTTACTACAACATTACTTGCTTTAGGATTTAATTTTATAGTTAATGAGAATATTGTCGACAACAGGAATTAAGCCAAATTGCATGTATTAAAAAAGAGCTGACCAATCGGTCAACTCTCATAAAATTTAGTCTAACTTTTGGGGTCCACTATATCTGAAGTTCAGAGCTTTTTCTTATACAAATAAATAAAATTATTTAGTTGCTTTAGCTTCGCGTGATTGGGCAATACGTGCAACAAGCGAACGAGCAGCTGGTGCAAAACCAACTAATGTATAGGCAACAAATAGGAACATAAATGCAGGAATTGCATTGATGTAGCTAATTGACGCAACGTGAACAAAAGTTACAGCAACAGTCGCAGCTACTGCACCGTTGATCCAAGTTGCAGCCTTAGCAGATTGGAATGGTGCGAATGCTTTTTTCACAAATTGTAAAGCAGGAACGCGTTTCACTAACCATGCAACAGCAAAGATAATAGCGTAAGCAGCTAAACCATTTACCATCATGAAGGCAGCTTGACCAGAAACCGCAGCTAAACCTAAAGCTTGTAAACCAGTAGCATGTAATTCAACAATTACTAATGCCATAGTTGCAGCTAAACCATTTTTCATGAATTTACTTGGTAAACCAATAGTATTTTCAATCCATTGTGGACGAGAAGCTAAGAAAATTGCAGCTAACATCCAAACATAAGCGTAGATACCTAAGTTAATTGGTAACATTGAAGCTTGATAATATGGATCAATACCATTTGAAACAGCGAATGTTAACGGTAGTGGCAAGGCGAATAAAATAATGGCCCACATGAAATTTTTGATAAAACCTTGTGATTTTGTCATAATGGTCGCTCTCCTATAATCTATTTTGTACATGTACACTATATTCAGTGTAATACATATCACTTATATTTGAAAGTCTTATGCTGAAAGCTTTCAACTTATTTGTGAACATTTTTTCATATTATCACACTCGCAAGTCTTGTCAAGGGTGAAAATAACAGCCTTTTTCTTATCTGACCTAGTTTATCAAATTTAGTATATGGTCGCACATATGATAAACAAAATTTGTATATTTTTAGCCAAATTACGCCAAGTATTTTTTGGCCCAATCGCCAAGCCCGTAAAGCTATCATGTCCTGCAACACAAATTGTATATATACCCTGTAATATAGGCCGATAACAGCTACTATTTCCCTCAATAGTAGCCCCCTCTCTTGGCATAAACGCACTACCAGCAACAATAGTACCCCCTTCTAGCGAAAAAGTGTGCTTTTCCCAGAGATAGCAACCCAAACAAAAAATGAAGGATTGGCCTACGCCAATCCTTTCATCGCGTAGCCAGCGAAGGCGATGATGGTATAGAGGATAAATAGCAACATAAAATTGTTGATTTCACTGATATAGTCGACGGCGAATACATGTACGAAAATCAGAGCGGTTGCGATAATTAAGATGCGGTGAATCCAAATGGTTACTTCATGGGTAAAGATGGGCGCCAAGAGTTGCTTGATCCATTTGAGTAGTGGCACACGGCTCGTTAACCAGCCGGCTAGGAAAATCAGGGCATAGGCTACCAGACCGTTATACATCAAAAACGATATCTTCCCTGCTAGTTTTGCTAGTCCATCTGTCTGTAAAAATGTCGAATGCAAATCCAATAAGACGAGGGCCATCGTGGCCGTTAATCCATGTATGAGATACATGTCTGGTAGGCCAATCGTCTTTTCAATCTACTTTGGTCGCGTGGAGAGGAATATGAGGGCTAACATCCAAACGTAGGCGTAAATGCCTAAGTCGATGGACATTAACGTGCCCCGATATAGAGGGTTAATGCCGTTGGTTACGGCGACGATTAGGGGTAGGAACAAGGTGAATAAGATTACCGCTCAGATTAAATTTTTGTAGAGTTAAAATTTTTTGGTCATGTGCGCCACGCTCCTGCTTGTATACTTGTGATTTGTCCGCTTGTATCGACCATTGTGCCGCTTAGTTGATGATCAGCAACCAACTGGCGCCAGTCATTGCTATCGGCTGCAATGCCGGTTGTGGCCCATACGTCAGCTTTGATTAGGGAATCCGCGTAGATGGTCACTTGTTAATATGGATGTTGACCCGCATCGAGCCAAATATGGTCGCCACGTTTATTGAGACCGGATGTAGCGACCGCCCCATTTTTTAGGTCATATTTAGCGATTAAGCCTTGTAGATTGGCCGGATTTTGTATGCCCACATGCCAGATGAAGTCACTAGCTGCTTGACTAGCTACCATCATGTCGCCACCGCCATTTATTGTAGCCGCAATTACACTATGATCATCCACCAAGGGCTTCAAATAACGCGTGAAGACGCGCTCTATGGCCCACCCTTTCACCAGAACCATTGGATTGTATACACCCGTCTTAAAGGCGTCAAATACGCCATTCGTCACTTGTTTGGCCCACGTGGTCAAGGTCAATACTGCCGTATAATCCGGATACAAAAAGAATTCTGGCACCGTCCCTTCAAAACGTGGATACCGACTCACCCAGGAATCCGCCTTATATGGTGAAAATCGTTCATCAAT
Source organism: Aerococcus sp. 1KP-2016 (assembly GCF_002252085.1). Lineage (GTDB taxonomy): Bacteria > Bacillota > Bacilli > Lactobacillales > Aerococcaceae > Aerococcus. The sequence goes on along the minus strand of NZ_NEEY01000044.1, from coordinate 10,915 downwards.
TAGGGCGAGCTCCTGGTCAATTTTTTGAATGGTGTCATCAAAGATCTGATGTAAGATTGGGTTCTCAGCTTCCGTATTGGCCACAACGACTTGTACTGTAAAAGGGATATTCATATGGTTTAGGACTGTGGTTTGATAGCTGTAAGGATGAATATCCGCTCGGTTCATAGGGTTCACGCTTTCTTGGTGGATTGGTAGATGACTAGTGATGGTTTAGCTGTCTATGTGGACGATCAGGTTCGCTTGAACTTTGTCCGTCCTTTTCCAAAAGTTTAACTTAGGGCTTGGTTTAAGGCATCTTGCAGTGATTCGGTGAAGCCGTCATAGGTTTCGATTGCGCCAGAGATTTGTTGGATGTCGGTGCTTTTTGCGGTGATGGCTTCTTCAATATAGGTTGGCAAGGCTTGGGCGTTAATGGATTCAGATTGGCGTTCTTCATTTGGATATGCCAGGGTTGTAATGTCAGCCAAATGGCCATCGGTAATGGTAATTTGCAGCTGAATTTGCCCGTGTGGTGTGGCTACAGTATCACTAGTGTAAGTACCATCTGTATAGGCAGAGCTCGACGTCTCGCTGCTTGATGTATCTGTTGTTTCTGTTGTGTCGGCATTAGCAATATCCGTTGCTGTGGCAGTAGTTCCGCTAGTATCTGTGGTTTCAGTGACCGTTTCACTTGAACTTGTATTTGTGGTTGCTGCACTCGCAGTGTCGGTTTCAAGAGAGGCATCGGTGTTGTCGATATTTGGTTTCACTAGCGTGTAATAGATATCGCCGGCAATTGATAAGCCTACGACTGAGGCAAATAAACTTTGTGCTAGGATTTTTTTCATCAGGATTCACCCATTTCTTATGCGGTATATACGAAGGGTTCAATAGCTACAATGTGACCTGCAAAAACCAGGCTTCTTTCATTTGTAACATTATCCTTAAATTGATGAAGAAAATACGTGTTTTTGTTAAATATTTTATAATTGGGCAAAAAAATCCCCCACCCCGACCGCAGTCGACATGAGGGATTTCCATTTAAGTTTATTTTACGTGACGTTTTACTTGGCCAGCTGCAAAATCTACGGCGTCAGCCGCGTAATCTTTAGCTTTATCAGCGAAAGAGCGATCTGGTAAAAACGATACTTCATCAGCTTTGCGTGCCAATTCACGACGTGTGTGACGTAGTTGACGATTGGCATCATCAATTAGGCTACTTACTGCAGCATTTTTATCCTCTTGGTATAAAGCAATTGCGGCAATGCCAGCGATAGCTGCAATCGCACCTAATGCGATAAGACCTTTTTTAGTTGATTCTTCCATGAAAATCACTCCCTTTAATTGTTATATATATTATAACATATCCAATCCCCCGCAAAAAACGATAAGACACAGTTTTGCACCGAATCTCCATTCATCATGATCTTCGCATTTTGGAGCCCATGCCCAAGTTTATGCGTCTCTTCAATGTACGATCCTCAATAAGTAACTTATCTTGGAAAAATAGGCCTCTCTTCAAACAAACCTGTGACTTATTTGACCACAATAGGCCTCTCTTCAAACAAACCTATGACTTATTTGAACACAATAAGTCACAGCCCAAAAGAAATCGAAATGTATGTTTGTGCCGAGCACAAACATGTCTTACATGTACTAATTCAACAAAAAAACTGGACCAAATGGATGGCCCAGTTGAATCTTCTATATCAATTTATTTGCCAGATTTGATTAAGTCTTTGACGTCATCAGTGTCTTCTTGGCCATCCGGATGTTTCACGCGGATGTACAATTCTCCTTGACGGGCGCCGACCGTTACCACATCGTCAGCTTGGATACGACCAGCAATCAGCATTTCTGCAATTGGATCTTCCACTTTTTGTTGGATGACACGACGTAATGGACGTGCACCGTATTCTTTGTCGAAACCTTTGCTTGCAATCTCTTTGTTGGCAGCTTGTGTCACACGAAGTTTCACACCTTGTTCTGCTAACAACTTGCTAAGCGCAGCCGTGAATTTTTGAACGATTTCGATGATTTGATCTTCCGCTAAGGTATGGAAAGTGATAATTTCATCGACACGGTTTAAGAACTCAGGTCTAAAGGCTAGCTTCAATTCTTTACGGATACGGCTATCCATTTCGCTATGGTCTTCACTTGCTTGTTTGGCACCGAAACCTAATGTCTTCTCGTCACGGATGGCTGTGGCACCCAAGTTAGATGTCATAATCATTACCGTGTTACGGAAGTCTACTTTACGGCCTTTAGAGTCAGTGATGTAACCATCGTCTAAGACTTGTAATAGCATATTGAATACATCTGGATGCGCTTTTTCGATTTCATCGAATAAAACGACTGAGTATGGTTGTTGACGAACTTGTTCAGTCAATTGACCACCCTCATCATAGCCTACATATCCAGGGGCTGAACCAATCATACGAGAGGTTGAGTATTTTTCCATGTATTCAGACATGTCTAAACGAATCATGTGATTTTCAGAACCAAATATTTCGCTAGCAAGGGATTTGGCTAATTCAGTCTTACCAACCCCAGTAGGTCCAAGGAACATGAATGAACCGATTGGACGGTTTGGATTTTTGATACCTGAACGGGCACGACGTACGGCACGAGACACAGCCTTCACAGCTTCGTCTTGACCCTTCACACGTTTGTGTAATTGCGTTTCAAGTGTCAACAATTGTTGGTTCTCAGATTGGGTTAATTGTTGCACGGGTACACCCGTCCACATTGCGACAATTTCTGCTACTTCCTTACCACCAATTTCAAGGTCGTAATTGATATCTTCTTCTACTTGTGGATTGTTATGTAAATCAAAGATTTTTTGTGTAAGGGCTTGTTGTTGTTGATGTACTTCAGCAGCCTTCTCAAATTCTTGTGTATTCACATAGTGTTTCTTCAAGTTTTCAAGATCCATTACTTGGGTACGAATACCCGCAATTGTTTGGTGTCTTGAATCCTTGTCAGCGTGGTCTAAGCGAGCTGTTGCAGCCGCCTCATCCATAATATCGATGGCCTTATCTGGTAAGAAGCGGTCAGCAATATAACGGCTACCTAAACGAACTGACGCTTCGATAGCTTCATCAGTAATGGCTACACGGTGGAATTTTTCGTAATCTTTACGGATACCTTTTAGAATTTCAATCGCATCTGTTTCGGATGGTTCTTCAACCAATACTTTAGCGAAACGACGTTCTAAAGCGGCATCTTTTTCGATGTATTTTTGATATTCATTAAGGGTTGTGGCACCAATTACTTGGACATGACCACGCGCCAAGGCATGTTTCATCAAGTTGGATGCATCGATAGCACCTTCAGCGGCACCAGCACCGATTAAACTATGTAACTCGTCGATAAATAAGATGACATTGCCATCTTTTTCAGTTTCTTCTAGCAAGTTCTTCACGCGGTCTTCAAATTCCCCACGATACTTGGTACCTGCGACTAAAGAACCGACATCTAACGAAACAACTCGTTTATTGGCTAAGGTTGATGCAACCTCATTTTTCGCAATAGCAATTGCAACTGCTTCAGCAATGGCTGTTTTACCTACACCTGGTTCACCCACTAAGACAGGGTTATTTTTGGTACGGCGGCTTAAGACTTGCATAACACGACGTAATTCTTTTTGACGGCCGACAACGGGATCTAATTGTCCGTTGCGGGCTTGCGATGTTAAATCACGCGTTAACGAATCTAAGGTTGGTGTCGCACTTTGTGGACGTTTGCTACCACGTGCTGCTTGTTGTGTGTTGTTCGCTTCATTGTTGCGGTTGCGAACAGGCGGGCGTTGACCGATTGCACGGTAGATGTCCTTGCGTAATTTTTCAATGTCTACATCTAAGTTTTTTAGAATGCGGACAGCTAATACTTGGTCTGCAATTAATGACAGAAGAATATGCTCTGTGCCAACAAGGGTTACTTGTTGACGTTGTGCTTCTTCGCCAGCAATGTATAAGACTTTACGTGAGCGTGGTGAGTACACCAAACGGCTCAACTCAATCGGATTTTCATCGGCTTCATCTTGGCCATAACCAATGACAAATTCAACTTCTTCTCTAACAGCATCGTAACTTGGCAAGTGATTCACTAAAACATTGTGCGCAATTCCCTCAGGTTCACGGTACAATCCTAGCAACAAGTGTTCTGTTCCAATGGCTTTATGACGAAATTGCTTTGCTTCTTCAGCAGCGTACAACAAGGCCTGTTTTGCTTTCTCTGTGTAAATTTCGCTCATAAGGTCCCCCTATCTCGTTACCGGTATTTTAATTTCAACAACATAGCTTCTAAAATCAGTGATCTGATTTCATCGGCATTGACAATTTTGCTAAGGGCATCCTTATCAATTGCAGAGTGCATAATTTGTGCTTCATTTTCGGTAACAATTTCATTGACTAATAGATTTTGAATAATAGCAGTCGCGTCGCTCAGGCTGGTTTTACCTTTAATTAAATCAACCATTGCGTCGATCAAATCAGCTTCATCCACTATTTCTAGTTTCATGATGCGGATATAACCACCACCACCACGCTTACTTTCTACGATATACCCCTTTTGCGGTGTAAATCGCGTATTGATAACATAATTAATTTGGGAAGGTACACACTTGAAATGGTCAGCAATTTCACTTCGGCTAATTTCAATATGTTCTTCTTGTTGGAGTATTTGTTTCAAATAGGACTCTATAATATCAGACATATTTTTATTTTTCATTTTTCTCACCTCAAGCCTGACTAATTTTCCATACTATTCCTTGACTAATTTTGACTAATCACTCTTATCATACGAAATTCAATCAATTTAGTCAATCCATAAGCTTGTCAGAAGCTTGACCAATTCCCCCCCTCTCCAATATTTTTCTAGCAACAGATAGCAAAAGGGTAGCGTAAAAGGTTACTAGTGACTTCCCTTTACCCCACCCAATGCTTAAAAGAGCTAGATATTCATATGTTATTTCAATAATTGTGAGATGATTCTATCAGTAAATGCTGTTGTAGACAAGTCTCCACCCAAGTCGCGGGTAAAATTATTTGCGTCAGACAAAACAAGTGCCAAAGCTTCGCGTAATTTCTTCGCATCATCTTGTAAAGAAATATAATCTAATAAGTCCGCAAAAGCTAGTAAAATGGCTGTTGGATTTGCAATTTCTTTTCCGGCTATATCTGGTGCTGAACCATGAACGGCTTCAAAGATGGCTATATCATCACCAATATTGGCTCCCGGCACCAAACCTAAGCCACCAATCAAGCCGGCCATCAGGTCTGATAAAATATCCCCGTACAGATTTTCCGTCACGATAACGTCAAATTGTTGTGGCTTCATGACCAATTGCATGGCCATATTATCCACCAACACTTCGCGTGTTTCAATCTGCGGATACCCTTCGGCAACTTCACGCGCTACTTTCAAAAATAGACCATCTGATAACTTCATGATATTGGCTTTAGTCACGATTGCTACCGAATGACGATCGTTGGCAACCGCATACTCATAAGCTGCACGGACAATACGCTCCGTTGCTTGTCGTGTAATAATTTTAATTGAATGTGCTTCATCCGGTGAAATTTGCTCTTCAACGCCGGCATATAAATCTTCCGTATTTTCTCTAAACAAGACAATATCCACATCACGATGCAAGGCTGGAATTTGACCGAGCACGCGAATTGGTCGGATGTTGGTGTGTAAGTTGTAGTGCTTGCGTAGACTCACATTCACACTGCGAAAACCATGACCAATCGGGGTAGTAATTGGACCCTTCAAAGCAACCCTATTCTTATCCAGTGATGCGTATACATCTTGTGGAATCAGTTCACCCGTCTGATCAAAAGCCTCTTGACCAGCCACCACTTCATCCCAGACAATTGCCGTGTTGAGTGCTTGAGCAACCCGCTTCACAGCCACAGTAATCTCCTTACCGATGCCATCGCCCGGAATGAGTGTGATACTTTTCTTATCTTCTGCCAAAAAATCACTCCTTTTCCAATCCTGTTAGTCCTATTATAGCGAAATCGGTAATAGGTTAAAAATGGCAGCCGTGATCACGTAAACGATGAAAATTCCTGTGGATACGACAAGACCTTTCTTTTGCCATTCGCCCCATTCAACGCCTGTTAAACCAAGTAATACGTATGAGAATGGTACAAGCGGGCTAAATAGATGGAATGCTTGACCGATTAATGAAGCAAAGGTCAATTGTAATGGTGTAAAGCCATATGCAGAGCCGGCTTCGGATAGAATCGGCATCATGCCATAGTAGAAGGCATCATTGTGTAAGAAGTAGGTACCTGGCGCTGAAATAATCGCTACGATTAGGTCGTAGAAGCTACTTAATGACTCAGGAATAATGGCAATCAATGAGTTAGCAATGGCGTCAGACATACCTGTTGCATTCAAAATCCCCATGAAGATACCAGCACCGAATACCGTCATTACTACGGCATTGGCTTCAGATGCATTGCCGTCGATACGTTCTTTTTGGTCTTTAGGATTTGGATAGTTGATGAGTAAGGTCAAGACTGTCCCAACCATAAAGATAATGGCAGACGGTACTGAACCTTGTACTAAGGCATAAATCACTGCGACTACAATCAATAAATTGATCCAAACGTTTTTCGGACGACGCAATTTCAAGGCTTCAGGGTCTTCAATGACCATCATGGATTGCATTTCTTGTTCTGACAAGTTCACCACACCCAGCGTTTTACGTTCTTGCAAACCGAAAATCCAAGCGATCACAAACATGTAAGCCAAGCCAGCAATCATCATCGGTACTAAACCAGCCATTACATCATTCGTTTCAACACCCATAACGGCAATAGCACGGGCTGTTGGTCCACCCCATGGCAATAAGTTGACGATTGAATGTGAAGTCATCGTTAGCACAGCTAAGTTCAATAACGACATGTTCAATTTTTTATAGATGGGCACCATAGCGGTACACACAATAATCATGGTGGCTGTACCATCCCCATTTAGGGAAACCGCAGCAGTTAGAGCAACGGTTGCTATGGCAACTTTCAATGGATCCCCTTTAGCAAAGCGAATCATTGCATTAGACAAGGGATCAAATAAACCAGCATCAATCATGATGGTAAACATATAAATAGCGAAAAATAGCATAATCCCTGTCGAAGCAGTTGTTAACAAGCCATCCATAGCAGCCTGGCCAATATCAATATTCCATAACCCAAAAACCTGACCTACAATGGCCCAGAGTATTGGTAAGAAGACCAAACCAATAAAAGGCGACATCTTCTTGCGCATGATCACAAACATAAAAACAATAATTAGGGCATATCCCATTCCAGCTACCATAAATAAAACACCTCCAAATTTTTCCTTGCATTGTACAATTGGATTCATCATGTACTAATGTGTTTTTAATGTCAATGTAGTTTACATAAATTGCATGATTTTGCCATTTTATGTCACATATAATGGCACTTATATTTGTTTTATCTATTGGAAAGAAAAAAGCCACCAGAACGCATGTCCTGATGACCCAATTCATATGAGATAATCTCACATGAGATGTTCACTTTTGTATTTTAAAAGTACGATTTAAAGTCGCTGATTTTATAAACCCGTGATTAAGGTGCGAATTTCTAAGAAATCGTCTGTCGTGCACGTGGCTACCGTATTTTCACGTTCTTCTTTGGCGAAATGAATGGCTTGCCACCCAGCATTGATGGCACCTTCAACGTCATTCGCATAGTCATCCCCAACAAACAAGATATCGTGTGGGTCAACTTGTAAATCACGCGCAATTTGATCAAAGGCTGCTTTATGTGGTTTCGACACGCCCATGGCTTCTGAAATATACCAACGTTCTTGCGGAATGTATTTTTCCATGCCAAGACTTGATAGTTTGTCAATTTGGGCTTTTGTTGAGCCATTGGTTAAGACAAATAAATGTTGCCCTGAAACCATCGCTGCTTCCATTAAAGCTACTAATTCATCGGATAATGTTAATTTGTGTTGGAAATCATTCTTAGCTTGATTAAATTTCTTGGCTAAGTCCTCATCAATTTCCTTACCAAAATGCGCATACGTCAAAATCACGCGGTCATTTTTAAAGGCCGCTTCGGTTTTTTTACCAGTCATAAATGCTTGGTATTCACTTTCTGAAAATTGCGCATAGATATGGTTGAATGTCGCAAAATCTACATCAACAGCATAACCGGCTTCTCGGCCTTCTACTTGCATTAAATCAAATGTCTGTTCATAAATTGTTAAACGGTTGTATATGGTATCGTCTAAATCAAATCCAAGTGCTTTCATATCTATCCCCTTTTCAATCATTTTTCAATTTTACCAAAGACAATTGCATTACGCATTAAAAAGAGGCCGAAATGATAAAGATACGATGGATTTGATTAGGCATCTTTTACACACCAACCACTAGCGCCCTTGTCTAATCCGCGTTTGAGGGGGTTTTTGATAGAAAGTATCATGATATATATTTTTGCTTCTATCCTGGTTGATAAATCCAGAATTACGGTACTATTTATTGATATTGGTGCGCGTCCTATGAAGTTGCGGTACTATTTGCTAAGATTTGCGCGTCTCCGACCAAAATGCGATACTATTTGCCAAGATATGCGCGCCTCCGACGTCTACACACAAAAAAAAATCCCAGAACATCCAAGTTCCGGGATTTTGATATTTGCTAGAAGGTACCGAAGAAGTTGTTGCTTTCTTGCTTTTCTTCTTTGAGTAAACCCATGGCATATTGATATTCATAAATGTATTGTTGCCCTACATTTTGAATGCTCTTAAGGCTGGCTTGTTGGTAACCACTGTTTGAAAGTGATGGTAAATCACCGTCTAATAATCCCTGTAATTTGTTTTTAAAGTCATCTAGGCTATTTGCCTTGTAGACATCTTTGTCGCCTGCTAAATAGTCAAAAACAGGCAAATCAGACACTATCGTATCCACACGGCTGGCTAAGGCTTCTAAAAGGACGATACCTTCTGTTTCCTCATGCGTCATGAATAAATATACGTCCGCCATCTGATAGGCAACACGCACCTCATCACGCGGAATGTAACCAGCGAAGATAAGGTTGTCCAGTTTGGTATTGATCGCCTTTTTCACATCTTTAGGCAAGGCATAAGGATTTGAGTAGCCAAACCAAATAAAAGTTACCTCGGGCATTTGTTTGGCTAGTTCGACAAACTCAATAATACCCTTACGTTCGATTTGAAGGCCGACGGAAATGGCGACTTTCTGGTCTGATGCTAGCTTGAAACGCGCGCGCATGGCTTGAACTTCGCCCTCGCTCGCCTGCCAGTAAGACAAATCAATACCGTTTGAAATCACGTGAATGGGCTTGTCAATATCGTAACGTTCAAGGACGTCTTTGGAATATTGGCTGGGCGTCAGGATTAAATCGGCTGAGTTGTAGCATGTGTTCAACCAATATTTGAAGCCTTTCGATGCTTGATTTGAGAACATGTAGGAGTTTTTGAAGTCCTCCATAGTTGAATGGGCATGGTAGACTACCGGCTTGCCCGCTGCTTTTACCCGTTTGGATAGCATTAATGAATTGGGGAAAACAGTGTTGATATGGGCAATATCAAAGTCATCCTTATAGTTTGTTGTATAAGGAATGCCCGCTGACGTAAGGGCCATTTCTTGGTGCAATTGCGCACGCCCCACGCCACTTTGTTTAATTGATTTTTTCATATCGCTATGTAGTAAGATTTTCATACGAATCTCCCTAACTTAAAAGAATTTGCCTGCTAGATCTATGATAAAAATAGTTGCGTAGGAGTAGATCAGGATGGTGACGGGTTTTCCGACCGCTAAGATTTGAACAAACCGTTTGAAAGACAAGTTTGTTAGACCAGCCACATAACATACAACATCTGCAGGCATGAAGGGTAGAATGAGCCCTAAAATTAAGATGCGCTCAAATCGATTTCGATCTTCTAACCAGTGAATGGCCTTTGCATAATATTTATCCCCTACGAGAATGTGAACGAGACTGCGACCAAATCTACGTGCCAAGTAGAAATTGAATACAGAGCCAAGAAAAATGGGTAACAAGTTACACATAAATCCGCCCACGTTACCAAACATGTACACGCCTAACGGAATGGTCACAGATCCCGGAATAACCGGTATCACCGTCTGCAAGAATTGAATGAGTACAAAAACGATAGGTGCTGTCACACCAAATTGCTTCATAAAATCAAGAAACGCCTGCTTATCCGTCAATAAACCCTTGTGCCAAGCCCAAATCATAAAAGCAATTGTGGCTACCGTACCAACTATGTTTAACACGTTAATAAGCTGTTGGACAAACTGTTCATGACGTTTCACCATAGAAATCGCATCCTAAGCATAATTCACATCTCCAAAAAGCTAATTATTCTCTTTACTAAAAACAGTATAACAGTATTTACGTTATTCTTCTTCAATAAACATTGTAAACTTTTTATAAACAATTCCACTAGGCCTTAAGTCTTATTTATTGGCGAAAAAGACAATTGCGGCCAATGTGATTACTTTTATTATATAACAAAAATCAAAAAAATAGGATAACCCTACTGAGCTACCCCGTTAGTCGGGAAAACAGGATTCGAACCTGCGACCCCTTGGTCCCAAACCAAGTGCTCTACCAAGCTGAGCTATTTCCCGTACATAAAAATAAAACATGCACCCAGCAGGATTCGAACCTGCAACCGCTTGATTCGTAGTCAAGTACTCTATCCAGTTGAGCCATGGGTGCAAAAATATAAAAAAATGCCGAGGACCGGGGTCGAACCGGTACGAGGTTAACCCTCGCAGGATTTTAAGTCCTGTGCGTCTGCCAATTCCGCCACCCCGGCATATTTATAAAAATATTTAAATGGTTTGTCTTGTTAAGACAAAGCGGAAAACGGGGTTCGAACCCGCGACCCCCACCTT
>NZ_NEEY01000043.1 GCF_002252085.1 Aerococcus sp. 1KP-2016 | reverse complement strand
GATTGAAATATATCACGGAAACAGGTTAAAGGACTGAAAGTGTAGTTCCTTAGCCGTGAAAGAGGATGAAATCGAGACCTTGGCTCGATTTCAAATTGAAAGACCTTGGCTTTCAATGGTCCCACGGTTCATAAGGAACGTACACTGTAAGGACGAAAAATCTATGATTTTAATCTTTTGTCCCAGCCTCTTTTCAATTTGCGGTCAAGTTCTTCTTTGCATATGCGTTCAAAAAGGAATTTATTTCGTATACAATAGATGAAGATGTAAAACATTTACCAAAGGAGGTATGCCTGTAATGCAAGCGAAAAATATCATAGAAGTAATTGTGGATGTGCCGACCATGCAAACGGACCGTCCCTATGATTACAGCATTCCTGAGGATTTAAAAGACTTGATTCAACCTGGTATGCGCGTGCAAGTACCATTTGGTTCGCGTAACGTTCTAGGTTATGTTATCTCTGACCCTAAAGCAGCGACCGATTTTGAAGGTGAACTAAAAGATATTACCGCACTATTGGATGACGAACCCGTATTATCACCAGAAATGTTGGCTTTGGGTAAGCAGATTGCTGCGGAAAATTTCTGTTTTCTAGTTGAAGCCTACCATACCATGTTGCCCAATCTGCTGAAGGTGGATTATGACAAATATTTTCTACCAACAACTAGCATTTCCTACCGGGACCATGCCCAATACTTTAGCGATTTCAATGAAATTTCATGGGCTGAAGCAGAAGGAAAAGGCTATCTTGCCGACTTAATCAAGCTCAAAAAAGACAACAAAGTCTCGATTGATTACCGCGTTGAAGACCGTAAACGTTATAAAACGGAAAAATGGGTGCAACCATTAATGGGTTTCGACCAATTAGAAGATGAACTGCAAAATATGCGAAAAACTGCTAAGAAACAGCTGGCTTTAGTCGAAGTGTTAATGGAATTAGACGGAAAAAAAGTATCGGCCAAATATTTTGAAGAATTTGATATCCACATGGCAACCCTTAAAACTGGAGCAGAAAAAGGCTGGCTATCTTTGTTTGATCAACCAGTCAACCGGGACCCGTATGCCAATATCGTAATTGAAAAATCTGAGAAATTGCAGCTTCAACCGCAACAAGAACGGGCATTCGCAGCAGTTAAAACAGCAATGGATGCACAAAAGGATGAGGTATTCCTTTTGCAAGGGGTAACAGGATCCGGGAAAACCGAGGTCTACCTACAATTGATCCAGGAGGCGCTTGACAAGGGACAAGAAGCTATCCTCTTGGTGCCAGAAATTTCGCTGACACCGCAGATGGTGAATCGCTTAAAAGGCCGTTTTGGGGACATGGTGGCTGTCTTACATAGTCAGCTATCAACCGGCGAACACTTTGACGAATGGCGTAAATTAAAGAATGGCCAGGCGAAGATTGCGGTAGGGGCACGTTCCTCTATATTTGCACCGTTACACAATATCGGTTTAATCATTTTAGATGAGGAACATGAAGCGACTTATAAACAGTCCGACAATCCTCGTTATCACGCGCGGGAAGTGGCCAAATGGCGGGCCAATAAGCATGGATGTCCGGTGATACTGGGGTCGGCAACACCGAGTCTGGAATCGCGTGCGCGGGCGCAAAATGGCGTCTATACGCTACTCGAAATGCCCGAACGATCCAACCATCAAGCCTTGCCGCCTGTTGAATTGATCGATATGCGCGAAGAATTTCGTCATAAAAATTACTATCAATTCTCCCGTAAACTGCGAGACGAAATGCAAGCCACAATGGATCGGGGCGAACAGGTTGCACTCATGCTAAACCGCCGTGGTTACGCCAATTTCATGCAATGTCGCGACTGTGGTTACACCTTCCAATGTCCCAATTGCGATGTGTCCTTAACCTACCACTATCACAACAAACAGCTGCAATGTCACTATTGCGGTTACAATGCCGCACGTCCGCAAACCTGCCCTCAATGTGGCCAAACCCATTTGCGCGAGTTTGGGACGGGGACAGAAAAGGTGGAGCAGGAAATCAACGAGCTATTTCCCAACAAAACCGTTGTGCGTATGGACATGGACACCACCCGTCGTAAGGGTTCGCACGAACGTATGTTGAAGCAAATCGCTGACAAAAAGGCGGATATCCTCTTGGGTACACAAATGATTGCCAAGGGGTTAGACTTCCCCAACATCACACTCGTCGGCATCATCAACGCCGATACCAGTTTGTACCTGCCGGATTTTCGTGCCGCTGAGCGAACCTTCCAATTATTAACACAAATGTCAGGCCGGGCGGGACGTGGCGATTTATCGGGCCAAGTATTGATTCAAACCTATAATCCCGATCATTACGCACTAACGCTAGCCCAACATCATGACTATGACACCTTTTACCAAACGGAAATGCGCTACCGGAAACTCAACCAGTATTCACCGTATTTCTATACCGTGCGCTTTACAGTGTCTCATTTCGACGACCATACGGCCATGGCGACGGCAGCTAAAGTAGCGCATATGTTGCGGGAGGCAAATGTAGCAGGTACCAAAATCATTGGTCCCGCGCAGTCGACCATTTCGCGCGTCAATAACCAATATTATTATCAATTGTTATACCAACATCGTGGCAACCAAGCCATTCATCAAGTCTTGCAAGCCATCCAAAACCGCGCCCAAAACTGGTCCAAGGATAAAATTTACGTATCAATCGACGTGGATCCAATGACATTTATGTAAGTGGGGGACTATTTTTGGGAAAAGTACCGCTTTTATCTGAAACCGGGGACTATTTACTTAGATAGTATTGCCTTTATCTGTAAATGGCCACTATTCTGGCCAATAGTACCGCTTTTTAGAAAAGGAGAGATTATCTGATCAAATAGTACCGCCTTATGCTATCAGTGGTTACTATTCTAGCGAATAGTAGCGAAAATCTGGATATATCAAACTGCAAAAATACAGGGCCGCATCATGACAGTATGCACTATATAATCATTCAGTATAAGTTGAACCTAAAGGCCGATTTACTCATATATTTTTAGTCATAGGGTATGTAATGGTATAATACAAACAAATCACAGCGTTTTTTATAAAGGAGAAACATTTGAAAAGAATCGTATTTATGGGGACACCCGCATTTTCAGTAAACATTTTAGAAGCTTTAGTAGCCCAAAAGGACGAGTACCAAGTAGTCGCAGTCGTGACACAACCTGACCGTCCAGTTGGTCGCAAACGCAAATTAACACCAACACCAGTTAAAGAAGCGGCATTGAAACACGACATTCCTGTCTATCAGCCAGAAAAAATCGGTCGTGCTCAAGATGTGAAAGACCTCTTGGTCAACGAGGATATTGATCTAATCGTGACGGCTGCATTTGGCCAGTTCTTGCCGACAAGTATTCTAAATGCACCAAAATTTGGGGCCGTAAATGTACATGCTTCATTATTACCAAAATACCGTGGTGGGGCACCAGTTCATTATGCAATTTGGAATGGCGACAAGGAAACAGGCGTGACAATTATGCGCATGGTGAAACAAATGGATGCGGGTGATATTTTAACGCAAGTAGTGGTACCAATTGAAAACGACGATACAGTAGCAACAATGTTCGATAAGCTTTCATTAGCGGGAACTGACTTGTTAATGGACACATTGCCTAAATTATTCGCAGATGAATTAACACCAATTCAACAGGTGGAAGCGGAAGCGACTTTTTCACCAAATATTACAAGCCAACAAGAGCAAATTGATTGGCAACAAGATGCGACTCAGATTTACAATCAAATTCGCGCCTTTAATGCATGGCCAGTTGCCCATACAAAGGTTGCAGGTCAAAGTTGGAAAATTTGGGCAGGCCAAGTGGTGACTGATGAAACGACTGACCAAGCACCAGGTACAATTATTAAAATCAACAAAAAACCAGCTCAATTGTGGGTGGCAACAGGTAGCAATCAAGTCCTAGCAATTACTCGCTTGCAACCAGCAGGCAAGAAACAAATGGATGTGGCCTCATTTATCAATGGAGGCGCAGGGAATTTAACGGAAGGCGATTCATTCGAACAGGTGTCATTCAATGACTAAACAACATCATAACGAGGAAGAAATAAAACCAGCAGCAGGGACAACTGCCCATAACACGGGCCATAATGCGGCTTTTCAAACGCCCATGAAGATGTCTGCACGATTCCAAGCGATGGAATCAGTGACACAAATCATTCGTCACAATCAATATATCAACCAAGAAGTGAACCGTGTCTTGACTGAAGAGGCTGTAGCCGAAGCCGACCGTAACTTATACACCAATTTAGTGTACGGTTCAGTGCAAAACTACTATACGCTGGATACTTTTGTGCGTGATTTTGTGGACAAACCAAATCGCGTGAAATCGTGGCTGTGGTCACTTTTAGTGATTTCAGCCTATCAAATGTACTATCTAGATAACATCCCGAGTTACGCAGTCGTTGACGAGGCGGTGCGCATCGTGCGTAAACGAGGCAATCAAACTTTGGCGAAATTTGCTAATGGTGTGTTGCGTAATTTTGACCGTAGATACCAAACCATGGACGAATTCATTGCGACTAAATCAGATCCTAAGGAAATTTTGGCCTTGCAAGCGTCGCTACCAATGATTTGGGTGGATTATTTCGTTGACCGTTTTGGTTTCTCGAAGGCGGAAGAATTGGCCCAATCTTTGACCCAAACACCGGCCATTACCGTACGTGCGAACAACCGTTTTGGTGATGTGGATGCGGAGAAAATGACGGCATATGCTGATATCTTACGAGCGGAAGGACATGACGTAGCGCCAAGTCCATTGTCGCCCTTCGCCCTTCGTATAACGAAAGGTAATCCTGCCTATTCATCATTATTCATGAACGGGGACATTACGATTCAGGACGAGTCAGCTTTACTTGCTGTCGAGGCCTTGAACCCACAAGCTGGTGACACGGTACTAGATGCCTGTGCTGCGCCAGGTGGCAAAACGGTTCAAATCGCAGAAGCGGTCGGGCGAACGGGTCATGTGATTGCAACGGATATTGCCAAGGACAAATTGCCTTTGATCCAACAAAATGTGGACCGGATGAAGGTTGCAGAACATGTGGAAATTCTACATCAAGATGCGACTGCCTTAACGGAACGTTTTGGGGCGACTGGCGAAGAACCAACCATGTTTGACAAGATTTTGGTAGATGCACCATGTTCAGGTATTGGTCTATTCAGACGTAAACCGGATACCAAGTACAACAAATCTTTACAGGATTTGGATGCTTTAAGTGACATTCAGGTTACAATTATGAACCAAGCATTACCATTACTGAAAAAGGGTGGCACAATAACCTATTCTACATGTACAATTACTAAAGAAGAAAACGAAGATGTTGTGGCTGCAATCTTAGCGCAACATCCAGAGCTAACATTGAAATCATTCAAGGGTTGGAGAGAGAATCTTGACCAATCAGTTCAAGCGGATGGCACAATTGAAATCCTACCGCAAACTTATTTATCAGATGGTTTCTTCATAGCCAGCTTTGAAAAAAACTAGCGAAGGAAAGTGAACTTACATGGAAATCGCAAGCAAAACCGATGTTGGAATCGAACGTAAGCAAAATCAAGACCAAGTCGGGATCTTTTATAACCAAGACCAACTACCTATTCTATTACTATGTGATGGCATGGGTGGCCATAATGCAGGAGACGTAGCCTCTGAAATGGCTATCTTCCATGTAGGCCATGCTTGGGAAGAGACGACGGGCATGGACGACCCCATACGCATTCAAGAATGGATTCAAGCAAATGTGCAGTCAGCCAATGCCAAAATTTACGAGAAAGCCAATCAATACCAAGATCTATCTGGTATGGGGACAACCATTGTTGCTGCGGTTGCCTTAGAAGATTTGAATCAAGTCATTTTAGCCCATATTGGGGATAGTCGCATTTATATGGTAAAATCCGGTCAAATTCAACAAATGACGAGAGACCATTCTTTTGTGCAAGATTTAGTGGATATGTCCATGATTACCAAGGAAGAAGCGGCAACGCATCCTCAAAAAAATATCGTAACACGAGCTGTGGGCATTGACCCTCAAGTGGCAACGGATGTGGATATTTTAGACTTTAATCCGGGCGATATTTTATTAATGTGCTCAGACGGTCTAACAGATATGGTAGATGAAGCGCAAGTCTTGGCTATTCTAGCAAAAGAGTATTTAGCTGTTGCTGAAAAGGCGGACACCTTAATTGCCAAAGCCAATGAAAATGGTGGTCGCGATAATATTTCAGTCCTAATTGCCCAACGCGATTTTAATCAAGATGACAGTATCTACGAAAGGGGTGATCAGGCATGAGAACAGGACAAATCATTGATGAACGATACAAAATAATCAATCATATTGGATCTGGTGGGATGGCTGATGTGTACCTAGCTTATGATCCAATTCTAGAACGAGATGTGGCCATAAAATTCTTGCGGATTGGTAAATCTGATGCAATGGATGCCACTAAACGTTTTGAACGTGAAGCACTGTCTGTATCCGAATTGAATCATCCAAACGTCGTTAATCTATACGATGTAGGGGAAGATGAAGAAGGTAAATTCATCGTCATGGAATTCGTTGATGGCACGGACTTAAAAGCCTACATCCGCGAAAATCACCCGATTGACGTCGATATTATTCAAAATTTGATGTTACAAATTTTATCAGGGGTACAAGCAGCACATGATATTGGTATCGTGCATCGTGACTTGAAACCACAAAATATCATGATCAACAACGATGGCGTGATTAAAATCATGGACTTTGGGATTGCCAT
This sequence comes from Aerococcus sp. 1KP-2016, assembly GCF_002252085.1. Lineage (GTDB taxonomy): Bacteria > Bacillota > Bacilli > Lactobacillales > Aerococcaceae > Aerococcus. The sequence goes on along the minus strand of NZ_NEEY01000043.1, from coordinate 7,972 downwards.
GGTAACTTCTGAAACGTCGATTACCCAAACCAACACGATTATCGGTTCTGTGCATTACCTCTCACCAGAACAGGCACGTGGCTCGATGGCAACTCATCTATCCGATATTTATTCACTTGGTGTCGTGCTATTTGAAATGATTACCGGGCGTGTACCATTTGATGGTGAATCTGCTGTGTCAATCGCCTTGAAACATTTCCAAGAACCACTACCGCCAATTGAAGCCTACCGGGAAGATGTACCGCAAGCCTTAATTAATGTGGTTGCTAAGGCAACTGCTAAAGAACCAGCTACTCGCTACCAAACAATCGGTGAAATGATTGATGACCTGGAAACTGTGTTCTCGCCAAATCGTTTAAACGAAGCAGTATACGTGCCAGAAAAAATGGCGAGTGAAACGATCGTGATGGCTAAGGAAGATATCGAAAACCAAATGCGCATGAATTCTTTAGAAGAAGCGCAATTGTTGGCGGCCGGTGAAAAGGCTGTAGATGAGGAAACAGATCCTAATCTAGGTCAAACCAAAGCCAACGTTGAAGACACACAACCGATTGAATCAGATGAGTATGGCATTGCCGATACTGCTGAAATCATGACGGGTTCAGCAGCAGGCGCAGCTGCGCTTGGTGCTGGTGCTGGTCTTGCAGCTGCCGGTTTAGCTGGCGCTGGAACAGCGAGTGCAGCTAGTATAGGCGGTGTTTCTGGCGCAGCGGCTGGCACTGGTCTTGGTGAATCGGCCGGGGCTACTAGAGGTAGTCGTGCGGACGCTTCAAATGTCAGTAATAGCTCGGCAAATGAGGCTGGAGGCTCCGCAGGATCGGTTAGCGCTGCTAGCGGCCTAGGTGCAACAAGTAGCAAGTCGACAAAACCGAAGGCTAAGAGCAAGAAACCACTAGCCATTATTGCTGGGGCGATTGTTGCCTTATTGTTAGTCTTATTCCTAATTTTCAACTACATGAGTGGACGTACAATCACCATGCCTGATGTGACGGGGATGACTGAAAAAGAGGCGGCGCTCACACTTGAGAAGGTGAATCTGAGTCTGGGTGATGTGAACCAAGTGTATGATGATTCGGTTGAAGCTGGACGCATTGTGGATTCGAATCCGGATGCCAATACGGATGTGCGTGTGGATTCTGAGATTGATATTGATGTGAGTCAAGGTCCAGAGCCTGTTCGTATTGAGGACTATACGGGTAAAGCCTATGATGATATTGCCAAAACCTTAACTGATTTAGGGTTTACGGTGACCAAGGACGAGGAGTTCTCGGATACTGTAGAAGCGGGCGATATTATCAGCCAATCGATTGCCAAGGGTGAAAAGATTGTTGCTGATGGTACAACGATTAACTTCGTGGTAAGTAAGGGGATTGAAACCTTCGAGATGGCGGATTTATCTGGCTGGAACCAAACATCCATCCAACAATATGCGGATACCAATGGCTTGAGTGTAAGCTTTGATTATGCCTATTCTGGTTGGGTTCCTGATGGAGTGATGATTTCACAATCCATCTCAGCAGGTACGGAGTTTGTTGCAGGGGATGAGTTATACATTGTGATGTCTGATGGACCAGAACCGGTGGCAAGTTCATCTAGTTCTTCATCTTCAAGCTCATCATCAAGCTCATCGTCATCATCAAGTTCATCGTCATCTTCAAGTTCATCATCTAGCTCGACATCATCGTCGTCGAGCGGCTCTTCAAACTCGAATTCGTCATCTTCAAGCTCGAATGCTTCAAGTTCAAATGCAAATTCAAATAGTTCAAATAGCCAACGTTCGTCATCGAATGTGGATAATGAAGATTAGTAATTATATCAGGTAGGTTGGGATTTAGGTCCCAGCCTATTTTTTTTGAAAAATCGCTGGTATCGGATGGCTTGTGACTTATTTCAGAAAATAAGTCACGGTGGGTGGTCTGAATGGCATATCCCAGTGAATAAGTCACAGTAAACAAGGAAAAGTGGCCTATTGAGCATGGTTAGCCCCTTTTAGGAGCGAATTTGACTTATAAGGGTAAATAAGTCACAACTACCGGAATAAGGTGACTTATTGGTAAGGGTTGACCAGTAGTTGGTGGGTGAGGGATAATGATCCAGCAAATTCTGGCCCATAGGCTAAAAGTTGCCCCTATGTCATACAAATATTGTCCTTTTTATAGCCACATAAAGCGTATTTTAAGTTGAATATTTGTATTCGGCGGTTTTTGGGTTAAAATAGAGCATATGAGTAAGAGGAAATGAAATACAAGGAGGAGTAGCAATCGCTTATGAGCAACCCACAAGATCATCTTCAGGAGACGGCAAGTACCTATACGGGTCAAATTATCAAGGCGCTATCTGGTTTCTATTATGTTGAGGAGACGGAAACGAAGGAAATTTTTACGACCCGAGGTAGAGGGCAGTTCCGTAATACGCAAACAACGCCATTGGTGGGGGATTTTGTGGAATTTACGGCAACGAATACCAAAGAGGGTACGGTAATGAAGATTTTGCCGCGATACAGCGAAATGATTCGCCCAGCGGTAGCCAATGTGGATGTGGCACTGCTTGTGGCGTCTGTTACCGAGCCGCAAATTCAACCGAAATTGTTGGACCGCTTTCTGGTGTATCTGGAATCGGTGAACGTGGAGCCTGTGATTTATTTTTCTAAGTTGGATTTAGCTAAGGACAAGGACCACGATCAAATCAAATTTTTCATTGATACCTATAGCAATGTTGGCTACAAGGTAATTGTTTCGAGCTCGCTAGACGAAATGCTAGACCAGTTGAAGGATATCGTTCGCGACCACACAATGGTTGTTGTCGGTCAATCTGGGGTTGGGAAATCGACCTTACTGAACCGCCTACTTCCTGGTTTGGATATCGAAACTGGTGAGATCTCCACTTCGCTGGGCCGTGGTCGTCATACCACTCGTCATACTGAATTACATGATATATTTGGTGGGAAAATAGCTGATACTCCAGGTTTTTCAAGTATCGACATCGATCAACTAGACAAGATTCAGTTATCCAACTATTTCCCAGAAATGCGTGCGATTCAGGACCAATGCCAATTCCGTGGCTGTACCCATATTCACGAACCAAAATGTGCGGTGAAGAATGCGCTAGCAGCCGGAGAAATTGCCCAAACACGTTATGATTCATATTTCCAAATTTTTGAAGAAATCGAAAATGCCAAACCCAAATACTAATTGATTGCGGTAGAAAGAAGGATTTGTATGTTTATTGCACCATCTATTTTATCAGCCGATTTCGGCAACTTTACAGGCGACGTCAAACGTATCGAAGAAGCAGGCGCAGACTGGGTCCACATTGACGTTATGGACGGCCATTTCGTGCCCAATTTGACATTCGGTTCGGGTGTCGTTGAAGCCTTGCGTCCCCATACCAAAATGACTTTGGACGTACATATGATGGTTGATAATCCTGAAGCCCACGTGGAAATATTCGCCAATGCTGGTGCCGATTATTTCACCGTACACTACGAAGCAACGAAACACCTACATGGATTGATTCAAACCATCCATAAACACGGTATGAAAGCCGGTGTAGCAATCAACCCGGCTACCCCCGTTGTTGCCATTGAACCCATCTTAAACGACGTTGATATGGTCCTAGTCATGACCGTAAATCCAGGTTTCGGCGGTCAATCGTTCATTGAATCAACTGTGAAGAAAATGGCGCAACTACATGAATATCGTCGCGAAGTTGAAGGGGCAAATTTCCTGGTTGAAGTGGACGGCGGTATTACCGATGAAACCGCTAGAATTTGTGCCAAAAACGGGGTCGACGCCTACGTTGCCGGTTCATATATTTTTAACAAAGAGGATGTTTCAGAGCCAATTGATTCCTTGAAACAAGCAATCAAATTTGGTCGCATGAAGATTTAGTAGAAGGAGCAGGCATATGCAAGTATATCTCATAGGATCAGGGCCATTCGACCCCGAATTTTTCATGACGTATGTGGCCCAACAAGCCACAGAAACTGGAGATCAAAACCGGGCTTTTATTGGCGTAGACTTGGGTGCCAAACGCTTCTTAGACTTGAATGTGCCCATTGATTTAGCAGTGGGAGACTTTGATTCAGTGGATGCTGAGACTTATGCACGCATCGTGGCTACCAGCAAGGAAGTAGAAAAATTAGAACCCATGAAAGATGAGACGGATACTGAACACGCACTTGGATCAGTCGCGCAGCGGTATCCGGGCGGCACCTACCATTTATTTGGCATGTTGGGTGGGCGCGTGGACCACTTACTTTCGAATCTATGGCTAATTTTTCAAGATAAATTCCAAGCCATTATGGAGCAGATTCACCTGGTGGACGAAGATAATCGGATTCACTTTTTGAAACCGGGGAAACACACTGTTGACCGCATTGCGGGGATGAAATATTTATCTTTTGTGGCGATGACGGCGGTTAAGGACCTTACTTTGGCAAATGTAGTGTATACTTTACAAGAGTATCAAATGCCAACACCTTTGGCTTTGATATCGAATGAATTCTTACCGGATGTGGATACTATGGAGATTTCCTTTTCTGAAGGCTTAATTTTAGCGATTCAGGCGAGGGATGGACAAAAGTAATCGGGTTTATGTTAAATAATATTTGATTTCTAAGTCGGTATATAGTATTATGTTATGGTATGAAAATTTGTAGAGGAGGAATATGACAATGGCTAAAGTATGTTATTACACAGGACGTAAAACGACTACAGGTAACAACCGCTCACACGCATTGAATGCTACAAAACGTACATTTAAAGCTAACTTACAAAAAGTTCGCATCATTGATGAAAATGGTACTAAAAAACGCGTTTGGGTTTCAACTCATGCAATCAAAGCTGGTTTAGTAAACCGCGCGTAAGATGGTCATCCATTTTACTGAGCATATAATCAATTAAGGTCGTCGTTTTCCAAGCGGGAAACAACGGCTTTTTTTGTATCTAAATTCACAGCGTCGTTGCGGCATATGAAATATTTAGGTATAATGAACTGGTATGTGGTAAAATAAGAGTTATAAATGAAGTTATATTTGCTCAATAAAATACATTATTGGGCAAATTTGTCATCACAACCCTTCAAAAGGAGGACTTTTTATATGGCATTAAAAATGCAAACCCAATTCGGTGAAATTGATATTACAAACGAATCTATCGCAACAGTAGTCGGCATGGCTACAACTCAAAACTACGGTGTTGTTGGTATGGCCAGCAAACATCAAATACGCGACGGGATCCAAGAAATCTTGAAACTTGAAAACTACACTAAAGGTGTACTTGTTTCAGTGGATAACGATGATCGCGTTGTAGTAGACGTATATATTATCGTTAACTACGGCACAAAAATTTCTGAAATTTGTCGCAATGTGCAAAGTTCGGTCAAATACGAATTAAGTCGTCAATTGGGGATCAATATTAACGTTGTGAACGTGTACGTTCAAGGCGTTCGTGTGATTGAAGACTAGTTGCGGTAATCAAGGAGGATTTTAGGTGAAAAGAACAGTATTAGACGTTGAAGCATTCATATCTATGCTTGAAGTCGGTGGAAACCGTCTAAATGAGAATGCTGAATACGTGAATTCATTGAATGTTTTCCCAGTACCAGATGGTGATACAGGGACAAACATGAATTTGACATACACATCAGGTATTGAACGCGTTATTAAACAACAATCAGAAACTGTTGGCGAAGTTGGACAAGACTTAGCTAAAGGTTTGTTAATGGGTGCACGTGGTAACTCAGGTGTTATCTTATCTCAATTATTCCGTGGATTTGCAAAAGCAATCGAAGGCAAAGAAACCATCAATGCTGAAGATTTTGCCAATGCATTCCAACGTGGTATTGACACAGCTGTAAAGGCAGTAATGAAACCTGTAGAAGGAACAATTTTAACTGTCGCACGTGAGTCAGCTGCAGCAGGTGTGAAGAAAGTTCAAGAAACAGATGATATTATCGAAATCATGACAGCTGTTCTGGATGAAGCACAAACTTCATTAGAAAATACACCAAATCTATTGCCAGTATTAAAAGAAGTTGGCGTAGTCGATTCAGGTGGACAAGGTTTAGTTTATGTATATCACGGTTTCTTAGAATCACTAACAGGTGAATCGATTCCAGTGAAATCATCTAATCCAGCCAAAGCCAATGTAACTGAATTAGCACACCAAGAAAACTTCTTCAATACATCACATTCAGTATCTTCTGAAGATATTCATTTTGGTTACTGTACAGAAATCATGGTGAAAATCGGCGATGGCGAAACAGTTACCGACGAATTTGATTACGATACATTCTGTAACCATTTAGATGGTATTGGTGACTCACTATTAGTAGTTGCCGACGACGAAATCGTTAAGGTGCATGTTCATACTGAGCAACCAGGCGAAGTAATGAACTACGGCCAAAAATTTGGTTCACTAGTGAAAATCAAAGTCGACAACATGCGTCTACAACATGACGATATCCTAGAAGGCAAAGGTGCCACTCACGATCATAGTGATGCAGCTGATGCTAAAAAGGCCGTAGAACACTCTAACTTAGCGGTTATTGCTGTTGCAGCTGGCCCTGGTATCGAAAACTTGTTCAAAGACATGGGTGTTAAATCAATCATTTCTGGTGGTCAAACAATGAACCCATCAACAAATGATATTTTAGAAGCAATCAACAACGCGAATGCAGACCAAGTGATCATCTTGCCTAACAACAAGAACATCATCATGGCTGCCAACCAAGCAGTTGAAGTATCTGAAATCCCAGCAGCTGTCGTAGAAACGAAATTCATTTCCCAAGGGTTAACAGCCATGTTAGGTTACAACCCAGAAGGCAAACTGGAAGACGTCAAAGCAGCAATGGCAGATGAAATGGCTAACGTAAACAGCGGCCAAATCACCGTTGCAGTCCGCGACACCACAGTTGACGGCCTAGAAATCCACAAAGACCACTTCATGGGCATCGTGGACGGCAAAATCGTTTCTGAAGACAAAGACCTTGTCCAAGAAACAATCAACATGATCAACGGTATGATCGACGAAGACAAAGAATTAGTAACACTAATCTTTGGTGAAGACACTGACCAAGCAACTGCAGAAGCAGTAGCTGAAGCAGTCGAAAACGCCAACGAAGACATCGAAGTCGAAATCGTAGACGGTGGCCAACCAGTCTACCACTTCTTAGCTTCAGTTGAATAAGCTTATTATGTGGGAGAAGCTAGCTTTAGGGCTAGCTTTTTTTGTGGTTTGGGGGGTTTGTGGTTGATGGTATTGGGGTTTTGGGGTAGTTGTGTGGAGGGGATTAAAGGGGTTAGAGTGGTGACTTAGGAGGCTAGGTTCGGGATTCAAGGATGAGTTCCCCATTCTTGAAAAATATGGAAAATAATCAAATATGAGATTTTATATTTGAAAATAAGCTGAAAAATTCAAGTATGGAATCTGATATTGGAAAATATTAGGAAATTTTATAGAATAGAAGCTCATATTTAAAGGTCCCCAATAATGCATCATATATGGGGTTTCATATTTGAAAAAAATGGGAAAAATTCAACTATGAAATTCCATACTTGATAAATAGCCTAAAAATTCAAATATGAAATCTCATTCTTGAATCCTAAGATGGGAGTCCAATTGCTAGAGCGTGCAATTAGGAAGAACCAAAATGAAAAGAGGGCGGACGCCCTCTTCATTATCGGAACTTGATGATTCAATGGTCAAAATGATGCTTGCAGTATAGCAAGGGTGCATGGTATTTGCCTACTATAGTTGCTTAGGATACTCAACTACAACAAGCAAAGAGCAGTATCGGATAAAGAGAGGCAATGCTCGATAAGAATAGTCACATTTAAGTGCGTCAAAATGAAAAGAGGGCGGACGCCCTCTTCATTATCGGAACTTGATGATTCAATGGTCAAAATGATGCTTGCAGCATAGCAAAGGTGCATGGTATTTGCGTACTATAGTTGCTTAGGATACTCAAC
>NZ_NEEY01000042.1 GCF_002252085.1 Aerococcus sp. 1KP-2016 | reverse complement strand
CTCGATTTCAAATTGAAAGACCTTGGCTTTCAATGGTCCCACGGCTCACAAGGAACGTACACTGTAAGGACGAAAAATCTATGATTTATTTTTGTCTCAGCCTCTTTTTATAATAAGGATAATAGTATAATCCAGAAGAATGTGAGAATAAACCAATTCTAGGTTAAATTTTTGGTACAATGAAGAAAAGTAAAAAAAGGAGTAACCAATCCGTGATAACGATTATCGTTCCTTGTTATAATGAGGAAGAAACAATTCCACTGTTTTTTGCTGCTGTAGAAGCACAAAAACAAGTGATGAATACGACTTTTGAATATATATTTATCAATGACGGCTCTAAAGATAAGACTTTACAAGTCATTCAAACATTATCAAGAGAAAATGACGATGTTCATTTTATTCATTTTTCTAGAAATTTCGGTAAAGAAGCAGCTATGTATGCTGGCTTGCAGCATGCAAGTGGCGATTTTGTCACAATCATGGATGCAGATTTGCAAGATCCACCGGAATTGTTACCCCAAATGTACGATTTGTTGGTACAAAATACTGAATTAGACTGTGTAGGTACACGGCGTGAGGATAGGGCGGGGGAATCTGCCACAAGATCGTTGTTTGCAAAAACTTTTTATCGTTTAATGGCGAAGATTTCAGATGCACAAATGGTTGATGGCGCTCGTGATTTCCGCTTGATGCGCCGTCAAATGGTTGATGCAATCCTATCTTTGACGGAATATAATCGTTTTTCAAAAGGTTTATTTACCTGGGTAGGATTTAATACATCTTATTTGACCTTTAAAAATCGTGAGCGTGTAGCTGGAGAGACGTCATGGTCTTTTAAACAATTATTTAGATATTCCATTGAAGGTATTACGGATTTTTCTGATCTACCCTTGTCTATTGCAACTTACTTGGGCACAATTTCTTGTATCGTAGCCATCTTATCGATATTTGTCATTGTGATTAGAACATTAATTTTTGGTGATCCAACAGATGGTTGGCCGTCCTTGGCATCTATTATTTTGCTGTTAGGTGGTATTCAACTACTGTGTATTGGCATTATTGGTAAATATATTGGGAAAATTTATTTAGAAACAAAGAATAGACCTGTTTATATCATCAAAGATACAGATATGGTTATAAAAGAACAAAATAATAAAAAGAGTGTCTAGTATAGGTGTGATATATTATAATGGTTATTGAGACAAAAATTTGAGGAGTGTAACAGAATGAATATGACGGACGATATTGCGGTTTTAATACCGTGCTATAACGAAAGCCAAACGATTGAAAAGGTGATTGCTGATTTTAAAACTGCATTACCTGAAGCAACAATTTATGTATATGATAATAATTCAAGTGATAATACAGCGGAACTTGCTGCTAGAGCAGGTGCTGTTGTTCGTTTTGAACACCAACAAGGTAAGGGGAATGTCATCCGTTCAATGTTCAGGGATATAGACGCGGCTTGTTATTTGATGATTGATGGAGATGACACATATCCGGCAGAACATGCGAGAGATATGGTTGCACCAATTCTCGCTCATCGTGCGCAGATGGTTGTTGGTGACCGTTTAAGTTCTACTTATTTTGAAGAAAATAAACGTCCCTTCCATAATGTCGGTAATCGTACTGTAAGAGCCTTGATTAATGTTATGTTCAAAAATAATGTCCGCGACATTATGACTGGCTACCGTGCTTTTTCATATGAATTTGTAAAATCATTCCCAGTCTTATCACAAGGGTTTGAGATTGAAACAGAAATGACTATTTTTGCCTTGGATAAAAATCTAGCAATTGAAAATGTGGTCATTGAATATCGTGATCGTCCAGAAGGTAGTGAATCAAAATTAAATACTGTTTCAGACGGTTTGAAAGTCTTACGCACGATAGGCCGTTTATTCAAGAACTACAAACCGCTGTTATTCTTTTCATTAGTTTCATTATTGCTATTACTTATTGCGGTTATACTATTCGTACCTATTTGGATTGATTTTAACCAAACAGGGACAGTTGAACGTTTCCCAACACTAATCGTGGCAGGTTTCATCGGCTTAACAGGTATTATTTTATTCATTGCAGGTTTAATTTTGGATGTTATTACACAAAACGAACGTCAAAGATTTGAAATCGAATATACAAAATTTAATGCGATTAAAAAATTAGAAGGTTTGAGCGATTATGAAGATTAATCTTGATATTGCCAAATTATTAAAACGCTTAGGGTTGACGTTTGTCGCCCTATGCATATTTTATTATGTCTTTCTTTTATGTGCGTATTTCATCCCAAGCCGATTTATCATGGATAACTGGCATGAATCCGTAAACAGTATCGCAAGTGAAACGAAACGATGGGAAGTTATACCAAATATTGTAGGCACAAAATTAGATACCTTTACGGATAATTTAATTTTCCAAAAATTACACAATAATGATCGATTGAATCCATTCCAAGCAGCCGTATGGAATAATGGTTACTTCCGTTATTGGATGGGGGATATTCCGATACTTCGATTCCTCCTCGTATTTATGAGTTATACGGGGATACGCTATTTAAATATATTTGTGATTTTTGGTTTATTTGTTGCAGTGATGCATCAACTGCAGCAAACCATTTCATCGGTATTTGCAGGCTTGTTTGCTCTTGTCCTGTTCATGATTCATTTTTGGATTTTCCCCTTATCCTTACAATACACACCAGTATATGTCATTTTAATGGTCGCCATTTTATGGTTAACCTGGATGAAAAAACAGGACAAGTTGAATTTGAATAATGTCGTATTTACAAGTTTCGTTATCGGTTCGGTAACCAATTACTTCGATTTATTGACAGCACCTTTGTTGACCTTTGCAATACCATTTTTCGTTTGGTATGTGTTGCGTCATCAAAACGAAATAGCTGCCTTTCTCACAGTGTTTACAGAAACTATCTTTATGGGGCTAGCTTGGCTCCTTGGTTATGCAGGTACTTGGGTAGCTAAGTGGGCTGTGGGGAGCATCATCTTACAAGAAAACCTTTTTCAATCAGCGATTAAACAGATTTTCCTGCGTACTAGTGGTACCGAGGGGGAAGTTTTGGCATATTCTGAAATATTGAAGAAAGTTCTGGGGGCTATGTTTCCAACTTATGTTTGGCCTATATTGCTCTTTGTTATGATTGCTTTAGTCATTGTAGGTGTCCTGTCTAAAGGATTTACAATACATAAATTATTAAATCATAGCGTACTTTTGATGATGAGCGTAGTACCTTTTGTTTGGTTCTTTATCTTACAAAATCATAACCAACACCATTATTATTTCACCTATCGTAATCTAGCAATCACTGTCCTAGGTATCTTTACATATCTATATGTCATGATCGACTGGTCTAAGTGGTTTAGAAGGAGTTAATGTTGAAAAAATTAATTAATCAATTTATTAAATTTGGTTTTGTCGGTGTCGCCGCAGCAATTATCGATTTTGGCTTACTAACTATTTTAACGGAATTCTTTGATATCTATTACCTAATTTCCGCAGCCATTTCATTCATCGTTTCAACGATATTTAACTACGTGGCATCTATGACCTTTGTATTTGAAAGTAAATATGGCAAGGAACAACGCCGTAAAGAAGCTATGATATTCGTAGCTTTATCAGTAGTAGGTTTGATTCTTAACCAAGTGATGATGTGGTTCTTTGTTGATATTACAAATATTTATTACATCTTTGCGAAAGTACTTGCTACAATCATTGTCATGATTTGGAACTTTGTTTCACGAAAAATTTGGTTAGAGAAATAAATAATCAGCGAGGAGGTATTTCATGCGAAAAAATTATTGGCTACTCGCTATGATTGCAATCGCTAATTTGAGTTTATTTGCGCTAAATTTCTACGGATTTTTCACAAGCGTCTTACTCTTGATTCCCTTGTATTTTCTTAGGAATGTACGTATTGAATTATCGAAACGTAATATCTGGCTATTCGTATTATTTACAATTATTTATATAGGGATAAATTGCTTATCCTTTAGCTTAAATCCACCCATTCGTATGAGCTATTATTTGATTATTTCATTCATAAAATACCTTTTCTTTGGTGGTTATATATTCATCTATCTATCCATGAACAAGTTTGATTGGATATATTCAGATAAAAGTCGCTATTCAGGGCTGCTGAATCGACAATATGCGTGGTGGATTGCGCTAGCAATGTTACTGACATTCATGCCATTTATGATTGCCTTCCTACCTGGCAATATGTTTATTGATTCTTATTCTCAATGGGGACAAGCAATGGGTGGGATTGATTTAACTGACTGGCATCCATTTTTCACAACGATTTTGTTACGCCTTTCTTATGTATTAACGAAATCACCGATTTTGTATACTATAGGACAAGTTGCGGCCATGATTTTTGCAATCGCATATTTTGCCTATATTCTGGCTAGCAATGGATTAAAAAAGTGGATAAGCTCATGTATAATTGCTGGGTTAGTACTGATGACAGTTATGGTGCCCAATATGGTGACCATTTATAAAGATAATATCTATAATATTGCCTTATTTCTATTAACGCTATTTACTTTCCAAATCATTCAAACGAAGGGGGCCTGGCTTAAAGGGCATCTTTTAGCTTGGATACTTTATCTAGGTACTTTAGTAGTTGTGATGTTTAGTAGACATAACGGATTATATGTAGGCGTCGCGTTCCTTGTATTGATGATCATTTTTATTAAGGGCACGCGTAAACAAATGTTTAGTATATTCGTAGGGATATTGGCACTATATAGTTTGTATAGTGGACCGTTAATGGAACGATATCAAGTTGAACCTGGATCAGCTAGTGAAAAATATAGCATCATGGTCCAACATATGGGCGCAATTATTGCTGAGAACAAAGAAATTGACGTCGCAGATGCAGCATTTTTAGAAGAAATTTTACCATTATCTATTTGGCAGGAAAAATATACACCGTCAATGGCGGATCCAGTAAAATTCCATAGTGAGTACAACAAAGAATTTATCAATGAACATCAAGGCGCCTTTTTGCAAACCTGGTGGCATTTGGTAGCAACGTACCCATTGACAGCCTTAAAGGCACAATTACAACAAATTCGTCCTTTGTGGGATATTAATGGTTATGAACATGGATTACCAGGTTCAGTTATGTTTCATTACTTTATCAATTCGCCAAAAGACTATTACGATGACTATGAAGAAACCTATACATTTAATGTGCAGGGGTTACGTGATTTCATAGAAAACCAATCATTTAAAGCAAATCCTTATGATATGGAAACGAAACCATTTATCACCAGTTTACCTACTATCGCGGTATTTACAATATTTGGCGTAGCAATATACTTATTAGTGAAAAAACAATGGCGGATGGTATTTGTACTATTACCAGGTATCTTACACGTTGGTACGCTAGTATTGGCTATGCCGGCCTATAATATGCGCTATGTGTTGGCGTTGACGTTTATTGCGGCCTTCGCGTTGGTATTACCAATTTTAGTGAAAAAAGAAGCTGAAATTTCATAGTATACAAAAAAGAAGTGCCCACAAGGAGCACTTCTTTTTTGTATTATTGATTTTCTAATTCTGAAACTTTGCTTTCTAATTCGCTGATGCGGGTTTCCATGTCCGATATTTGAAGATTCAATTCTTCCGGTGCAGCCACTCAGTCGGTGTATCATCATCTGGGGTTAGTACCATAATTAGGCCAACTAATAGGAAAATAATCGCTACCGCCAATGTGATGTAGAGCCAGTTTAATTTTGGAGAACCTTTGTCAAGGTAGGCCAAGGTTTTATCAACTTTCGCGCGATCCATATTTTTCAGACGGTTGTATAACTCATTTAAATCATGGTCGTTATTTTTATTATCTTGAGACATGGTTAACCTCCTTTTTCTATACTAGGTATTGATAAAATAGGGTGGCACTTAGAATGCCCATTCACCTTGACGGAAGATTGGGAAGATGTTGCCGTCGGCGTCAATTGCGTCGATATCCATTTGATCTGAACCAATCATGAAGTCAACATGGACATGACTACGGTTTACACCGGCAGCTTGTAATTCTTCGTCTGACATTTCAGTACCACCTTGAACGGTAGTAGGGTAAGCAGCACCAATAGCAATATGGTTTGATGCATTTTCGTCAAATAGCGTATTGAAGAAGGTTAAGTTACTTTGCGAAATAGGTGATTTGTGTGGTACTAAGGCTACTTCACCTAAACCTTGTGCCCCATCATTGTTGAAGACTAAATCTTTCATGATTTGTGCACCTTTATCGGCTGTTACATCTACAATTTTACCATCCGCAAAGGTTACTTTGATACCTTCAATTGTCGAACCAGCGTAAGATAATGGTTTTGTTGAAGTAACATAACCATCCATCACATTCGTATCCGGTGCTGTGAAGACTTCTTCAGTTGGCATATTAGCGATAAATGGTGAACCGTCTGGATTGAAGCTTTGTGCAGACATCCAGATGTGGTTTTCAGGTAAACCAACAGTGAAGTCTGTACCAGGCGCTGTGTAGTGCAATTTCTTGAATTGTTTATCGTTTAAGAACTGCGCTTTTTCGTCTAATAGATCACGGTGGTTGTTCCATGCTTCAACTGGATCAGCTTCATATACACGACTCGCTTTGAAAATAGCATCCCATAAAGCATCTGTCGCTGCTTGTTTGTCTTCTGCTAATTCTGGGAAGACATGTTTTGCCCAACCGTAGTCTGCTGCGGCAGCAACTGTCCATTTCACGCGATCATTCATAGTTGCTGTACGAACAACTTTTAAGGCAGTGCCATGGCTTGTTTGAATAGTGTCGATTTTACCAGCATCAATGCCATTTAATAGGTCAGGGTCACCAGATACGATGGATAAACGAGATATTTTTTGGTTTAAAATTAAGTCTTCTTGGCGAGCCACTGTATAGTCTGCCACTTCAGCAAGATCTTCGGTTGCTTGGTATTCGTAATTTAAGCGATTTGTGAAATCATCTTTCCAAGTAAAGTGAACACGACGGGCACCATTTTCGTAAGCATGTTTCGCTAAGTAATGTGCTAGGGGTGCTTGGTCTACTGCGATGTAGATCATGACATTATCGCCTTTTTCCACGTTGATACCTTTTTCGATTAAAAGGTTTGCGTATTTATCTAGTAATTGATCAAAATTTTCCATATATAAATTTCCTCCGATTGTTATGATGCTTGATGTGCTTGAAATGTAGTCACGCATTCTTGTGCAAGTTTTTGAATAGCAGGGATGTCGTCGTCTTCTGGATACAACTCGATTTTTACCGATTCACCAGCCATAATCGCACCGCTTTGTTTGAATTGAGCGGTGAAGTCATCAACTGATTTACAAAATTCTTCGTAATCATATTCACCAGACCCTAGAGCAGCAAAGATTTTGCCTTCTAAATTCACTTCCGGCAATTCTTCGTATAGGTCGACAATTTCATCAGGTAAATCTGCAGCAGCACCGTATGTATAGGTAACGACAATACAAATATCCTCATTCAAAAAGTCACTCGCATAGACTGACTGGCACTCAATCATTTTGGCCTCTACGCCTAAATCAAGCAGAGATTTCGTCATGATATTTGCAATTTCTTCATCGTTGCCTGTGAGTGAGGCAAAGGTGACAAGTGCTGTTGGCATGTATTTCGCTCCCTTCTATCTAATATTCTGCTTTCTACTAAAAATTATAGCAAAAAAAGCACTCTTTTACGACAAAGAGTGCTCTCTCATATAGAATTGTAGCATTTTAAGCTAGACGGTAGGTATCCATATTATCAAATGCAACCTGCGTATCTTTAGGTAACTGAATTTTTAAATAGTTAATGATGACTTCAAATAAAACTCGGGCATCATTAAATCGATTTTCGGTGATTAAACGGACTAAGTCACCAAGATATATCATAAATGGATACATATCATAAATAAATTCAGTTGGATTTTCATCTGTATATTTGTTCAGAATGGCAGTCATCACTGTGCCACTACATTCAACCGCTTCATTGACCAAGAAGGGATGATTACCAATATTTAAGATAGCGATGAGCAAAGCTTCACTCGTATTATAGAAATCTTCAAAGCGTTTTTCATCGTAGTCAAAACGTACATTGGTCACTTTTTCATTTAATTGGTCTGCAAATTTTTCACCTTTTACACGTTGTTTAATCATATAATCTAACATAAGGTAACAAATCACCAATTCATATCGTAACCGGTGGGCAACATAATCTTCTTCTGGTGGTGTTTCACTGACGAAAAAGCCACGGTAAGGAATCATATCGACGAACCCTTCTTCAGCTAATTTACTTAGGGCAGCGCGAATAGGACTTCGACTGATGTCCAAATCTTCCGAAATAAAGGCCTCAACAATATGAAAGCCGGTTTTCCAGTTTTCACTTAAAATTTGATCTTTGATGTGTAAATATGCAATTTGTTCTAATTTCTGTGTTTTTCCCATGCTAATCACCTCAAGCGGTTCATTGCTTACTCAAATTATTCTTGCTACTAAAAAACATGCAATAACGTTTTCTTATTATCGTAATCATACCAGTTTCAAACAAAAAAGCCAAAGAATATCATTAAAAGTTATAAAAAAATTAAAACGTTTACAATTGTATTAGACTAGCGCTTTATTTTCACTTTGGGGCATTTTAAGGTATAATGACTAGGAATAAGAAGGAAGGACGAGATGAATGATTACACTTAAATCTGCCCGTGAAATAGAAGGCATGAAAAAAGCTGGTGCATTATTAGCTAGCATTCATGAACAATTACGTCCATTGATGGTACCTGGTGTTACGACAATGGAAATTGAAGCATTTTTCGATAAAAAAATTACAGAAGCAGGCGCAATTCGTGAACAAGTAGGTTTTGAAGGTTACGAATATGTGACTTGTGTGTCTATTAATGACGAAATCTGTCATGGTTTCCCAGCACCCAACCGTGTGTTAAAAGAAGGGGATATCGTTGGTGTCGATACTGTGCTATCACTAGACGGTTATTTTGCTGACTCATGTTGGTCATACGCAATTGGTCAAGTAGATGAAGAAGGCCAACGTTTACTAGATGTGACGAAGAAAGCCTTAGAGGTTGGTATCGAGCGAGCTACTGTCGGTAACCGTATTGGTGACATTGGTGCTGCTATTCAAGCTTATGTTGAAGGCGAAGGCTTCTCTGTTGTTCGTGAATTCGTAGGTCATGGTATTCAACCAACTATGCATGAAGAACCATCAGTGCCACATTATGGTATTGCTGGTCGTGGTCAACGTTTACGTGCTGGTATGACCATTACAATTGACCTATGGTAAATACTGGTAAATGGCAAGCAAAAATTGATTCAAATGGTTGGACTGCACGTACAATTGATGGCGGTCGATCTGCGCAATTTGAACATACAATTGCGATTACAGAAGATGGACCAGTTGTGTTGACACAACAAAAAGATTAATTTAGAATTTCAGAAAACTTCAGAGGGATGTTCGTTATCCTTGTGAAGTTTTTTTATTTTTCAAATATTTATTAAGATATATGAAATGTCAATCGAAAGGATTATCATTGTGCTATAATTTACGGTGGTATAGATTGCTTAAATTTTGAAATTATTATGTTATTTTTGATGAGCAATTGTTTCCCAATAATTCTCCAGAGGAGTGCCTATGACACAGCAAGATAATCAAAATAAGAATGAACCAACGCGGAAACAAGTAAATAAAAACACAAAACCTTCATGGTTAGTGAAATTAAAGTCATCTAAATGGATACCTAAAAATAAACGGACTTATTGGATTTTGGGTTCTGCTACTTTGCTTGTTATTCTTTGTGCAATTGCTTTTAAATTGTACGCGGATGTAACTGGGTTTGGGACAAAAATATATGAAGACGTAAATTCAAATGAGCTACGTGATGCGGATGCGCAACTGCAAAATGGGGAGCCAATTACAATTCTGTTAACGGGGATTGATAATGGAGCGCTGTATTATGAAGACGTAGAAGATGCCCGTACGGATGTTATGATGGTCTTTACCATTAACCCTACAACTAATGAATCAACTGTTATTTCGATTCCCCGTGATGCTTTAGGTCCACAAAGTGATACGGAAGAATTCGACAAATTGAATCACGCCTACATGAATTATGACGGGATCGAAGGGACAATTAACTCTTTACAACAGTATCTTGATGTGCCGATTGATTATTATGTAAATGTGAATATGCAAGGATTTATGGATGTTATTGATGCGCTTGGTGGTGTAGATATTACGCCAACCCTAAATTTTACACAAAATGGGGTTAGTTTCACTGAAGGCGAAACGACTACCTTATCTGGGCTTGAGGCAATGCAATATGTCCGCATGCGTAAATCAGATCCAGAAGGGGACATTGGCCGTGAAAAACGTCAACAACAATTAATCGAAGCAGTTGTTGATAAGGTAATTTCATTAGGTACCATTACGAATTACAATGATATCTTAAATGCACTAGGAGGTAATGTAAAAACAAATATTTCTGTAGAAAATATGTTTGCCTTACAAGAAAAATACTTAGCAGCTATGGATAATTTGGACAAGTTGGTATTTGATAATTACGAAGATTTGAATCTTGATTTTGGTTACTACTTATTAGTACCAGAATTAGAACGACAAGAAATTGTCGCGAAAATGCAAGCCAATTTAGGTTACGAAGGTCAAGATGCCGTGATTGTATATCCTGTTTCATTTGGTGTGACGTCAACGTATTTCCCAGTAATGGATTTAAATTATGATGGTATTTTGTCTGATGATGAAATGGCTATAAAACCAGGTGTGTATTCAAGAGAAGATTTAAATGAGTTGGTGAAATATATATTCGGTTATTCTATTAATGACTATTTAACCTCTATGGGCACAACGGACTTGATTAAGGAAACGGATAATCAAACAATACCAGAGACCTTATCAGACGAATTGTTAGCCTATATTACAGATGGATTCGATCCGGAAGCTGTCGATCCTTCAAGCAGTGAACAGGTAACAAGTTCAAGTACGGAAACTTATAGTGATACGACAAGTGATACAACAAGCAGTTCCACAGTAACGAATGATTACCAAACGACAAGTTCTTATTCTGAGACTGTAAGCGAAAGTTACAGCGAACCAGTCTACTCTAGTGAATCAGAAACTTATTACGAATCATCTAGCAGTCCGGCAGTAGAATTTTCAGCACCTGCTACTGCACCAGCAACTGACCCAGCGGCAACTTCATCTACACCTGCGACCAGTGAAACACCGGTTACAAGTGAGGTAGTCACTGAAAGTTCCGCTTCAGAATAATACAATATTTATGATATAGGAGGAGATTGAAATGGCAGAAGAGCATAACTCAGGGCGTCGAAGTCGCCGTGATACTTACGGAGAACAACCCACCAAAAAACGCCGGAGCTTTTTAGGGTGTCTAGGTTGGATAATACTACTATTAGTGTTAATTGGTGGTGGTATAGCAGCTTTTTCATATTACAAATTGCACTCAACTGCTGAAGCAATTTATCAGCCTGCAGATGCGAATGGTGCGACACCGGTAGACAAGGTTCGGGAAACTGAAGTGTCAATTTCAGACAAAGAGCCTGTATCTATTCTTTTATTGGGTATGGATGCGGGGGCTGGTCGTACAACTGGAGAGCAAAATACAGATGTCATGATTTTAGTAACGATTGATCCTGAATCAGGTACAGCCAAAATGGTATCTATTCCTCGTGATACCTATATTGCGAGTTTAGATGCAAAAATCAACTCCGCTTATGGTACAGCAGGGGGGGCATCAGGTTCTATTAATGCCGTCCAAGAATTATTAAATGTCCCAATTGACTACTATGCTTTAGTCAATATGACAGGTATGATGAATATCATCGATGCTGTTGGTGGGGTTACTGTGAATAATGAATTTGCATTCTCACAAGATGGTTATGATTTTGCTCAAGGTAGTATCAATCTAGCAACAGGTGAAGAGGCCTTGGCATATGTCCGCATGCGTTATGAAGATCCAAACGGTGATTTTGGACGTGCTGCGCGTCAACGCCAGGTATTGATAGCCATCTTAGATAAATATCAAAATGTAGAAAATGTTGGTAGCCTACTTGGTTTATTTGAAACAGTACAAAGTAATGTGACTACGGACTTAACGATTGATGATATGACGAAGCTAGCTTTAAACTATCGTGTAGATTCTGCAAATATTGAATCAACAACCTTAGTTGGTACCGGGGATACGTCTACTGGAACGTATTACAATATTTTATCTGATGATCAAATTGCTGAAACTTCTAGTATGTTAAGAAGCCACTTAGGATTAGAATAAATAATACGCATTAGCGGGGAGGTTGAGTATAAAGACTCGACCTCCTTTTTATTGAAATTACTCACTAAGCAAGCGATTTTACAGTATAATAGAGCTATGTAATATACGGGGAGGAAGATTATATGATAGGTGTAATTGGTAGTATTTCGACAGATTTTGTGGTCACAACAAATCGAGTACCCAATCAAGGAGAAACGGTTTATGGTCAAGCGTTTGAGACGACCTTTGGTGGTAAGGGTGCTAACCAAGCGGTAGCAGCGGCTCGTTTGGGCGGGCGTGTGAAAATGTTTGGTTGCGTTGGTGATGATCAATTCGGTGTGGAAACAAAGCAAAATCTCTTGGACAATGGTGTCGATGTAGATGCAGTTAAGGTTATTGAAGGTTTGACAACTGGTTCGGCGCATATTACCGTTTTTGAAGGAGACAATGCCATTGTTTATGTCCCTGGTGCTAACCAAGAAGTAACAGTTGCCTACCTACAATCAGTAGAGGCTGACTTATTAGCATGTGACTATTTCATTATTCAGAATGAAATTCCAATGGCGTCTATCGAATATTTAATCGACTTAGCGCATGCAAATGATATCAAAGTAACTTATGATCCAGCACCATTTGTGAAGGTTAACCCTACATATTTGGAAAAAGTGGCCTATCTATTGCCTAATGAATCTGAAGCGAAAGAATTATTCGGTGATGCAGATGTGGCAACCTTGTTGGCTAAGTACCTTAAACAATTGCTCATTACTATGGGTGGAGATGGTGTGACCTATCATGATGGTCAAGGGGTAGTTGCTATCGATGCTATCCAGGGAGATGTTGTTGATACTACTGGTGCGGGTGACACCTTCTCAGGTGCCTTCACAGTGGCGCTATCTAAAGGCAATGATTTAGCTGAAGCAATTGCTTTCGCCTCATTGGCAGGTTCTTTATCCGTACGTAAATTTGGTGCGCAAGGCGGTATGCCAACTGTTGCTGAGATGCAAGCAGATAATCATTACAATGAAGCGTGGCTTGTTTAATATATATGTTTCAAAGTGCATCGATGCCTAAACATCGGTGCATTTTTTTATAAAATTTGATGAGAAATAAAGTTCGGATTTACTCTTACAAATCGATTTTGTTATATTCAAGCGTTATTATTTGAGAATGATTGATATGTCCCAAGTGAATAATGTTCGTTTATAACTAAAAATATCACATAAATTTAGCTGAAATGCCATTTTTATCAAGGGATTTCTTAAAATTTATGCGTTATTTTACTTGCAATCAACTTTCTATGTGTGTAGAATACGAATTGGTGTTTACAGACACCATTTGTTGTTGAAACCATTGTATGAAAGAAAGGCGAGTTGAATTCGTGGAAACTTTTGATTATGAACAAGTCCAATTAATACCTGCTAAATGTGTGATTACAAGCCGTAGCCAGGCAGATACTTCAATTGAATTTGGAGGTCGTACATTCAAGATCCCTGTTGTACCAGCAAATATGCAAACTGTTCTAAATGAAGAACTTGCAGAAGAACTAGCCAAAAATGGTTACTTCTATATTATGCATCGTTTTGAACCTGAAAAACGTCTACCATTTATTAAACATATGAATGCGGAAGGTTTGTATGCGTCTATTTCAGTAGGGGTGAAACCTGAAGAATATACTTTCATTGATGAGATTAAGGCAAGTGGTGAGAAAGTAGACTTCATCACAATTGATATTGCGCATGGACATTCTGAAACAGTTATCGAAATGATTAAATATATCAAAGCCCAATTGCCAGATACATTTGTTATCGCTGGTAATGTAGCGACACCAGAAGCTGTCCGTGATTTAGAAAATGCCGGCGCCGACGCAACCAAAGTAGGTGTAGGACCTGGCCGTGTATGTATTACGAAAATCAAAACTGGTTTTGGTACTGCAGGATGGCAATTACAAGCAATCAAGCTATGTGCAAAAGCAGCACGTAAACCAATTATTGCAGATGGTGGTATCCGTACAAATGGAGACATCGCGAAATCTGTACGTTTCGGTGCTTCAATGGTTATGATTGGTTCATTGTTAGCTGCTCACGTGGAATCACCAGGTGAAACAGTTGAACAAGATGGTGTAACTTACAAAGAATACTTTGGTTCAGCATCGCAATTCCAAAAAGGTATCTACAAAAATGTTGAAGGTAAGAAAATGCTTATTGAAAGCCGTGGTAGCCTTTGGGATACAATGCGTGAAATGCAAGAAGACTTACAATCAAGTATTTCTTACGCAGGTGGCCGTGATTTAGGTGCTTTACGTACGGTTGACTATATGATCGTACCAACTATCTACAATGGTGACTAATATTTATTCAATCATTCAAATGAACGAGGCTGGGACAAAAAATCAAAATCATAGATTTTTGTCCTTACAGTGTACGTTCCTTGTGAGCCGTGGGACCATTGAAAGCCAAGGTCTTTCAATTTGAATCGAGCCAAGGTCTCGATTTCATACCCTTTCACGGCTAAGGAACTACACTTTCAGTCCTTTAACCTGTTCCCATGATATATTTCAATCAAAATAATAAGAATTTTTCAAAGTAAAAGGCGTACACAACTCTTATTAAGAATTGTGTACGCTTTTT
>NZ_NEEY01000041.1 GCF_002252085.1 Aerococcus sp. 1KP-2016 | reverse complement strand
CTTTTTGTCCGGCTTGTTTAGGATTGTATATATACATCGTTAAATAACCAAAATGAAAACTTCAGAAGGTTTTGGTTTCAAAAATGAGAAATTTTGCGCCACACAAGGGGCTGAACGTTCATTATTTTAAAAAAAACAACGTTCAGGGTGTTTTGCGTTTCATTTTTTCTCATAAATATACGCAAAAGCCGTTCTGGTTTCCAGTTTTCATCTAATTTAAACCTGATATAAACAATCTCGCAAAAATATGCAACAATGCTCAGCAATGGGTATATTATGCCAACCAGAGCGGTTAGATGCGATAAAAGAGAACCTATTCATAAATACAGCAAAAGAGGGTGTAAGCACTTTGTCCAAACGTCTTGACGGCTAAATCTCAGCTCCTTTTCATATCTGTTGATTGCAAAAGGGCAGAGCAACTTTATTCAAATGCGCTCCCATCAATGAAATGGTCGGTAGCGCTGTTTCCACAATCTTTACTAGACATTTCATAACTTCTTAGCTAAGATTAATAAATAAGATTTATAGGAAAGGTAGTCTACAATGGCTTTTAAATGGAGCGAAATTCTTTTATATGTATTACCAATCATTAGCCTCGTACTCGTTCACAACTTTGGGAAACGGTATTTGCTTGTTGGCAATGTAAAATTAGCCTCAGTAGATCCTGTGCAGCCAATTTTACTGGTCTGCCTTCACTTTATATCAACTTATGTGTCTAGTTTTTCGTGGGTTGCGCACGTAATAATGGTTTTCTCTTTAATTGCGATTATTTTATTGGTAATGCAATTTATACAAAATGAGCCCATTCATCTGGGGAAAATGGCACGCAAGTTATCCAACATACTATTCTGTTTGGCATTTGGTGCATATGCTATCGCCACACTCGTTCGCATTTTCCAAGTAGTGACAGCTACTTTACAATAAATATCACGGCTGAAGATTGGTACATTAGGTGCCAGTCTTTTCTGTACAATGTTTTCATAGCTAGTTTAGTAAATTTAGATATATGTTGAAAAAATGGCTATAGGGTTTCTTTAAAACTTCTGACGGTAGGTGCAAGAGCTTTTATGAATCATACACTATAAAGACGCAAACCAATTATGTTATTCTTTTGTCTTATCACCAAAACAAAGATATATATGCTTATGATGTGGATAGGCCAGTTTGGGCCTGTCTTTTTTTTGTGGATAAAACGAACCTTTTCCACCTGTGAATACCAAATTTATAAAAAAATAGCAAATTTTTGGGGATTTGTGGTGCAAAGTGGGGGAATATGGTAGACTTAAACTAATAAAGGTTAAAGTTAGGCACAGAGGGTGATGAAAAGATGTTAATGGGAGAATTTCAACATAATATCGACGCCAAGGGGCGTATCATCATTCCAGCAAAATTGCGTGATGACTTGGGCAACCAATTCGTGATTACACGTGGTTTAGATGGATGTGTATTTGGCTATCCTTTAGATAATTGGGAAAAGATCCAAGAAAAGCTGAAACAACTGCCTTTAGCGAAGAAAGAAGCGCGTGCTTTTACCCGATTCTTTTATTCAGCAGCGGCGGAAGTTGAGGTTGATAAACAAGGTCGTATCAATATCCCCACTACCTTAGTTTCATATGCTGATCTTGATAAAGAGTGTTTGATTCTAGGTGTATCTGATCGAATTGAAATTTGGTCTAAGGAAAAATGGGAAAATGCTTCTTCAGAAATTGAAGAGAAATTTGAAGAAATTGCGGAAGATATGATGGACTTCGGATTATAAAAAAACAAAAATATTTTTAATTGACTTGAACATCGTGAAAGAAAGATAAAAGAAGAGGTAAGCGCACAAATGGCGAAAGAATTCCATCACATCTCAGTGTTATTAAACGAATCAGTAGACGGCTTAGCAATCAAACCAGACGGTATTTATGTTGATTGTACTTTGGGTGGTGCTGGACACAGCACTAAAATTGTAGAAGCTTTATCTGATCAAGGTCGTTTAATAGCCTTTGATCAAGATTTGGTGGCAATTGCCAATGCAAAGGAAAAACTAGCAAATGAAATTGCTTCCGGCAAAGTCACACTAGTACATAATAATTTCCGTCATATTCGCGCTGAATTAGAAAAATTGGGTATTACTGGCGTTGACGGTATTCTCTATGATCTTGGGGTGAGCTCACCGCAACTGGACGAAATCGAACGTGGTTTTTCATACCATCAAGATGCGCCATTAGACATGAGAATGGACCAAACGCAAGAATTGACTGCAGAAGTCATTATTAATGAATGGGACTATAGTGATTTAGTCCGTATTTTTTACCGCTACGGGGAAGAAAAATTCTCGAAACAAATTGCACGTAAAATTGAACAACGTCGTGCAGACCACCGAATTGTACGTACAGAAGAACTTGTAGATATCATTAAAGAAGCCATTCCTGCACCGGCACGCCGAAAAGGGGGACACCCAGCAAAACGGGTATTCCAAGCCGTACGTATTGCAGTAAATGACGAATTAGGTGCTATCGAAGATTCTATCGAACAAGCCTTAACTTTGCTAAATGTGGGTGGACGTATTTCAACGATTTCCTTCCAATCTTTAGAAGACCGTATCGTAAAACAAATGTACAAAGATGCCTCAACTGGTGAAGAATTACCGGCCAACTTGCCTGTCATCAATGCTGAAATTGAAGCACCTTTTAAACTAGTCAACCGAAAACCAATTTATGCAAGTGAAGAAGAATTAGCAAATAATTCTCGCGCACAGAGTGCAAAACTTCGCATTATTGAACGTATTAAATAAGAAAAACGCCAATAATAGAGGAGGGAGCAGTTTTTATGGCGATATTTATCCTAAAAGACCGCTTAAATATGGAAAAACTAGCAATGCCGGCTGAGAAAGCAATTCCCAATGTCCCGGCGACATATCCGAAAGAACAAACACAAAAAGCACACGTTGCAATGTCTGCAATTCCTGCTAGTCTTCCACATACAACAACGAAAACGAAGACCAAAGTAAAAGTTGACCGCTCCATCACTTTACGTCAAAAAATGGCCATTATCACAGCTTTTGGTGTGATGATTGCGACCGTTTTAGGCCTGGTTATTATGCGTGCCAATGTTAGTGCAACCTCACAACAATTACAAGACAAGCAGGCTGAGGTACAAGAGTTACAGGTGGAGAAGGAAAACCTAACCCAAGAAGTTCATGAACTATCTACTTACTCACGTATTATGGAAATTGCGGGAGAACAAGGGTTAACAATGGGTGAAGAAAATATAAGGAATGTTGAATAATGAAAGAAAGTAAAAAACTCCAAAAAAATCGTAGAAAATCTATTATGACTACGGCTCTTTTAGCAGTTCTTTTACTCATCATATTTATTTTCCGACTTACTGAGATAATGGTACTTGGGACCTCGAACAACCAAGATTTGTCTGCTCGAGCCCAAGAACTATATGATAGAAGTAGCATATTGTCAGCACAACGTGGCACCATCTATGATGTAGGTGGCAACACGCTGGCAATGGATGCTACTTCTTATTCGTTGTATGCCGTTTTAACGGATCAATGGTCTGAGGAGTCAGATGAACCACAATATGTAGTAGATAAAGAAAAAACAGCTAAAACCTTGAGCCAATACATCGATATGCCTGAGGCGGATATTCTAAAAACGTTAAACTCAGAAGATGCTGCCCAAGTAGAGTTTGGTACAGCAGGTCAAAACCTAACCTATGCTGAAATGAAAGCTATCGATGACCAAAACCTACCAGGTATCATGTTTACTAAATCTCCAACCCGTTTATATCCAAACGGTGTCTTTGCATCTCATTTAATTGGCTATGCCGAGTACCTAGAAGCAGGTACGGCAATTGACAGTCGTCTGACTGGGCAAATGGGACTTGAGTTATCTCTAGACGAAGTGTTAAAAGGAACGAATGGTCGTAAATCTTACCAATCCAATTCTTATAACTATGAATTATCTGGCACAAAAGAAGTGCTTGAAGAACCAGTTGATGGATCAGATGTTTATCTAACATTGGATTCACGACTACAAACATATTTAGAAACCTTAATGACCCAAGTTTATGAGGAATATCAACCATCAACCATGACGGCCATGTTAGTGAATCCAAAGACAGGTGCGATTGTCGCTGCCTCTCAAAGACCTACTTTTAACTTAGAGACCAAAGATGGTATCGAGGATATGTGGCAAAACCTCCTTGTGGAACGTGCCTATGAACCTGGATCAACCATCAAGGTTCTAACGGTTGCAGCAGCCATCCAAGAGGGTGTTTTTGACCCTAATGCTTTCTATGATTCATCTCCAGTGACCATGGGTGACAGCACCATTGCCGATTATAACGGTGTTGGTTGGGGTGTTATCACGGAACTAGAAGGATTGTCACAATCATCTAATACCTTGATGATTCACTTAGTTGGTGAAATGGGCTATGACGTCTGGGAGAAATATATCCGTGAATTTGGCTTGCTACAAGAGACGGGATCAGGCTTCGCCAATGAAGTTGCTGGTTCTATGAACTACGAATATGAAGCGGACAAAATTACGACTGGTTTCGGTCAAGGGATATATGTCACCCCATATCAAATGGTTCAAGCCTTCACGGCGATTGCCAATGGTGGCGATATGATGAAACTACAATTAGTGAACCGATACGAAGAAGATGGTCAAATGACCGTCGTCGAACCGGAAACAGTTTCATCACCAATCTCAGCGGAAACAGCAGCTAAAACCTTGGAATACTTACAGTCAGTTGTTTATGCTGATACCGGTACGGGTTCGGCCTATGCCTTAGATGGCTATACCGTATCTGCTAAAACAGGTACAGCCGAAGTATTTAATCAAGAAACCAATACATACGAAGCGGGCTTAACTAAGTATCTATATTCTGTTGTTGGTTTTGTGCCGAGTGAAGACCCACAATACATTCTATACATTACAGCGGAACAACCGAAGAATTTAACAACAACGGCTAGCGAAATGCTAACGCAAATGTATACACCATTGTTAACGAGAGCATTGGAATACAATGCCCTAGGAAACGGGGAAACAGCGACAACGGCAACTGTGCCGGATGTATCTGGTACCTCAGTGAGTACCGCACAACAAACGTTAACTGATGCCAGCTTCGTCAATTTGGAAGTCATCGGTGATGGGGATACAATTCTCAGTCAAACACCGGTTGGTCAAGAATCTGTATCGATTACACAACCAATCTTCTTATTAACGAACGATGCTAATCCGACCATG
The DNA here is from genome assembly GCF_002252085.1 of Aerococcus sp. 1KP-2016. Lineage (GTDB taxonomy): Bacteria > Bacillota > Bacilli > Lactobacillales > Aerococcaceae > Aerococcus. The sequence goes on along the minus strand of NZ_NEEY01000041.1, from coordinate 10,024 downwards.
CCTGATTTTACAGGTTTAAATGCAACTGCTAGTCAGGCACTAGCTGACTTATTGGGTATTGAAGTAAAATTAGAGGGCGAAGGTTTAGTTGTTGGACAGTCAATTGCTGTTGGCGAATCTATTCAGTCTAACAAGCAGATTGTGTTACAATTAGCGGAGTCTTAATGCAGTTAATAGCAGAAATTACAACTTAAAAAAGAGAAAGGAAACAACATGTCACTACTATTCATTATTACACTCGTACTTACACTGTTCGGGATGCCATTTTTTATCAAATTTATGCGGGAGAAACAATTTGGTCAGGTAACCCGAGATGAGGGACCAGCATGGCATAAAGCCAAATCTGGTACTCCAGCTATGGGTGGCGTAGTCTTCCTTTCAGCCGCATTTATTGGTCTATTGATTTGGTCATTAATCAGCGGAGAATGGCACACTGAAGTTTGGTTACTTGTTGCAACCATGATCTTCTTTGCAGCAATTGGTTTCACTGACGATTTCTTGAAAATCTTCAAGAAACAAAATGAAGGCTTAACATCGCTACAAAAATTGATTTTACAAATTGTGGGTTCGGCTTTAATCGTATTCTTCATTCGTGTCATTCATTTCCATGTATCTATTCCGTTTCCATTTACAGCAGGTATTACCCATGTCCTATTCGTATTCGTCTTCTTACTAATCTGGATTACAGGTTTTTCAAATGCCTTCAACTTAACAGATGGTTTAGACGGCTTATCATCCGGTCTGGGTGTGATTTCATTCTCTAGCTATGCCTTTATTGCCTTTAGTATGGGAGAACGAGGTATCGGTGCCTTCTGTATTGCTATCGTGGCTGGTTTATTAGGTTTCCTATTCTTCAACCGTAAACCTGCCAAAATCTTTATGGGTGATGCAGGTTCATTATCATTAGGTGCCTTGTTAGCAGTAATTTCAGTTATGTTAGGCAATCCATGGTCACTATTATTGATTGGTCTTGTCTATGTAATTGAAACAGCTAGCGTTATCATCCAAGTAACTTCATTCAAATTGACCGGTAAACGTGTCTTTAAAATGTCACCAATCCACCATCATTTCGAAATGATTGGTTGGAGCGAATGGAAGGTCGATATTGTCTTCTGGATCGTTGGTCTAATTGCAGCACTTATTGGCATTTTACTATTTAAATAATCAAATTTACAAAAAGGGGAAATCAACATGCAAGCAGCTGAATGGCGTGAATCAATTCGAAACAAGAAAATTTTAGTATTAGGCTTAGCCAAAACAGGCGTATCTGTCGTGAAACATCTACAAGCTTTAGGTGCAATCGTTACTGTTAACGACTTTAAACCCTTAGATGAGAATAAAGAAGCACAGTCATTAATCGACGAAAATAATGCGCGTGTCGTTGCTGGATCACATCCGGTTTCCCTACTTGATGAAGATTTTGCTTTTATGGTGAAGAATCCTGGAATTCCTTATACGAATCCCATGGTCGTACGTGCCTTAGAAATTGGCCTACCAGTATACACAGACGTTGAATTAGCAGATAAGATGACTGACGCAACAATTATTGGGATCACAGGATCAAATGGGAAAACAACGACCACTAGCTTAGTTGGTGAAATGTTATCGCACGCAAGCAACCTTGAAGGACAAAGCTTCGTGGGTGGTAACATTGGGATCCCGTCATTAGACATTGCTAGTCAAGCGAGCGAAGCTGATCGTCTAATCTTAGAATTGTCTTCATTCCAATTGATGGGGGCTAGCGAATTCAAACCACATATTGCAGCCATCACCAATATCTATGGTGCCCATTTAGATTACCATGGTTCAATGGAAGAATATATTTCAGCTAAATGGCGTATTACCGCTAACCAAACAAGTGAAGATTATTTAATCTTGAATGCCGACCAAAAATCTGTATTTGGTGAACGTCAAACAAATGCAACAATCGTACCGTTCTCTTCAACTAGTCAACAAATTGATGGGGCATGGTATGACCAAGCAACTGAAAAATTCATGTGGCATGAGGAAGTTGTCCTAGACCGTCGTGATTTATTGCTGCCAGGTAACCACAATGTGGAGAACATGTTAGTGACAATGGCTGTTGGAAAATTATTAGGCGTATCTAACGAAGACATTAAAGCAGGCCTCGCACAATTCCATGGGGTGAAACATCGTCTGCAATTTGTCGCTGAAATCGACGGTCGTCGTTTTTACAATGACTCAAAAGCAACCAATAACGATGCGACGATTACAGCCTTAGATTCATTTATGGGACCAAACGATCGCGTTGTATGGTTAGCAGGTGGTTTAGACCGCGGTAACACCATCGACGAATTAGGAGCACATATGGATAAGGTGCATGCTATGGTCCTTTCTGGTGAATCAGCTGAGAAGTTCCAAGCATTAGGCCAAGCAAAAGGCATCACAGCAATTGCTAAAGCTGAATGGATTGAAGATGCTGTTCAAAAAGCACTAGACCTTTCTAACGAAGGGGATATTATTTTATTATCACCAGCCTCAGCATCATGGGATCAATATCCAAACTTTGAAAACCGTGGAGACCGTTACATCAAGGCTATCGAAGCCTTAGCTAACCCAGACAGTCTATAAGACAGGGCACATAAAGGAGCAAATTATGCGTATTTTACTTTCAGGTGGGGGTACGGGTGGACATATCTACCCAGCACTTGCCTTACGAAAACAAATTTTAGCCAAGTACCCAGATGCAGAATTTCTTTATGTGGGTACCCAAGGCGGCTTGGAATCAAAAATCGTGCCGGCAGAAGGTTTAGATTTCAAAACCATTCAAATTCAAGGGATTAAACGATCTTTTTCATTAGATAATGCGCGAACTGTCTACTACATGTTCGATTCAATCCGTAAAGCCAAGCAAATTGTGCGCGCCTTTAATCCGGATGTTGCGATTGGTACTGGTGGCTATGTATGTGCCCCTGTATTATATGCAGCTAGCCGTTTGGGTGTGCCGAGTATCATTCATGAACAAAACTCAGTTGCAGGTATGACCAACAAATTCTTGGCACCATTTATGAACAAGATTGCCATCTGTTTTGAAGATGTCCGCAAAGATTTTAAACGCTATAGCGATAAAGTCGTCTTTACTGGTAACCCTCGTGCTCAAGAAGTAGCGAATATCACAGCTAAAGCTGACCTGAGCGAATATGGTTTGAAAAACGATAAACCAACTGTGTTAATTTTTGGTGGATCACGTGGTGCCTTGAAGATTAATCAAACAGTGAAACAGGCGATTCCTGCATTTATCCAAAAAGAGTATCAAGTCTTAATTGCAACAGGCGATGCATACATTCAAGAATTTGAAGAAGCCTTTGCTGATTTCAATGAATGGGACAATGTCCGTATTGTTTCTTATATCAACAATATGCCAGCTTTATTTAAGACGATAGACCTAGTTGTCAGCCGTTCTGGTGCAACTACAATGACTGAATTAACAGCCTTGGGTACACCATCTATCTTGATTCCTAGTCCAAATGTTACGGCCAATCATCAAGAAATGAATGCTCGCTCATTGGTGAAACACCATGGTGCGGAAATGATTTTAGAAGATGATTTAAATGTGACAGACTTCCTTGCAGCCATTGATGATTTAATGGCTAACGATTTAGAACGAGACAAAATTGCTGATAACGCCATGAAACAAGGCGTGCCAGATGCAGGGGATCGATTAATTCAAGTCATCGAGAATATTATTCAAAAATAAATGAAATTGGAAGTGTGACTTATTTTAGAGAATAGGTCACAGGTAGATTGAAAGTATGACTTATTTCAGAGAATAGGTCACATATCCAAAGAGAAAGGAGGCGGCTAAATGGATTTGGATGAACAAAGACAATATGAACATAACAAAAAATTACGCGAACTAAGACACAAAGAGCGTATAGCGAAAATGAAGCGACTTGAGGAAGCAAAGGGCATGCAAAATAATGCAACATTCCCCGACAAGTCCAAGCGTCCACGACCTAGCAACACGAAAAACCGGTCCAAGCAAAATCAGCCGCCACGAAGTTCATCGTCTCAAGCGAATGACCACAATAACCACATTGTTGATTCAGAAAAGGCATCAAAAACTTCAGCATCCAAGAAAACAATCCGAGGCGTAAAAGTGCCCAAGCTTTTTGTTAAGAAAGATAGGCAAACGTCGCAAAATACGGATAAGGGCAATCACATGCATAAATCCACAAGCAGGGATAAACAAACGATTCCATGGCGCAAACGATTCTTACTGTTGGCGCCATTCATCGTTGCTTTTATGATCTCCGCTTATTTCGTCTCACCACTCAATCGTGTGTCTTCTATCACGGTAGAGGGTGTGGACAAGAAGGAAGCGAAATTGAACTTGGCACCGTTAAAAACGAATATGTCAGTCTTCCAACTGGGCCACAAGACGACACAAGTTGAAAAATCGATTATGAACCAGAATGCTTCAATCAAATCAGCCGTTGTCGAGATTGATAATTACAACCAGGTTATTGTGAAAGTGACGCCGTTCAGACAAATTGGTTATATTAAAAATGCTGACTTCTTTTACCCATTACTAGAGAATGATCAAATATTGGATACGCCGATTGCAAATCTTGAGAAGGAATTGCCTCTATTTGAAGGTTTTGATATAGGCAATGAGCAGGTACGGGCGAAAACGACTGAGACTGTGGAAGCGATTGCGAGTCTGCCGGATGATATTATTCAACAGATTGATTACGTGAGCTATATGGGTGACGATACGAATGATGATCGGATTGCCTTGCAAATGGTGGACGGAAATGTTGTCATAGGCTTTATTAGTTCAATTGGTGAACGAATGAGTTATTATAATGGTATCCTTAAGCAATTAGATGGACAAACTGGTCTGATTGATATGGAAGTGGCTATTTATTTCACGGAACTGAATGCCGGGAACAACCCATACGCTTCGGAGGAAGATAAGAAAGCTTATGAAGAGTCTGTAGCAGCTGAATCATCAGCGACTAGTGAGTCTTCATCGTCAGCGCTTAGTGCAGAAGCAGTTTCTAGTGGTGCAACAAGCTCAAGTAGTTCAGCTACTGAATCAAGTGCCGAAACATCTGCAGCAAGCAGTTCATCAACGAGCGCAGTGGATGCAGCAGCTGGCGTAAGTTCAACGTCTACTTCAAGTACAGTAGAAAGTCGGAGTCAAGCAGTGAGTGATGAATAGACGAGGCATAATGACAAATTGATGGTGGTTAGTAGGCAAATGAGCAATAGATTTGTGGAAAACGGCATCATCCTTGTGAATTATGAAAAGTATCTTAAAATTTACATCCCAACATATCGGGATTTTCATTGGTAAATAATATTGTCTATGTTAAAATAATAACGATACGATTAAATATTTAATTTTCTAGGAGGTTTCAATAAACATGGTTCAGCCAGAGATTTTTGCAAGTTTAGATATTGGAACCACTTCAATAAAAGTAGTAGTTGCAGAATATGTAAACCAACAGATAAATGTTATTGGAGTAGGTCACGAACGCTCACAAGGGTTAAGTCGCGGAGTGATTGTGGATATTGATAAGACGGTTGCGTCTATCAAACGTGCAATTCAAAAAGCGGAAAAGAAATCTAATCACACTATTACAGACGTAATCGTGGGGGTTCCAAGCAATCAAGTAAATATCGAACCTTGCTATGGAATGATCGCTGTTTCAACAGAAAACAGAGAAATTACCGACAAAGACGTGAAAAACGTACTCGCAGCAGCGAAAGTTCGTTCAGTCCCAGCTGAAAGAGAAATTATTTCAGTAATGCCAGAAGAATTTATCGTCGATGGCTTCGACAACATCAAAGATCCACGCGGAATGATTGGTGTACGTCTTGAATTATACGCAAATCTAATTACAGGTCCTAAAACACTTGTACATAACATTCGTCGTTGTGTGTCAATGGCCGGATTAAACATTAAAGAACTAGTTGTTCAATCTTACGCGAATGCTTATGCAGCAATGAGCCAAAGTGAACGTGAATTTGGTACAATTTTAGTAGACATGGGTGGTGGACAAACAAGTGTTTCAGTTTTCCATGATGACTTATTAAAATTTGCGACAGTTGACCACGAAGGTGGGGAATTAGTCACCAAAGACATTTCAACAATTTTAAATACGTCAATTGAAAATGCAGAACAAATTAAATTAGAATATGGTTATGCATTACCAAAAGACACAAGCGAATCTGAATTCTTCCCTGTTGAAACAATTGGGAAAGTAAATCCAGAACGTGTAGACGAACATTATCTTGCTGAAATTATTGAAGCACGTGAACGTCAAATCTTTGAAACCTTGAAAAAACCTCTTAAGAAAATCGAAGCATTTGCTTTACCAGGTGGCATTATTGTTACCGGTGGGGCAGCATCACTACCAGGTGTACTTGACTTAGCTGAAGAAGTATTTGAACATGATGTTCGTTACTATATTCCTGAATACGTTGGATTACGTAATCCAATCTATACAACAGCTATTGGTTTAATTCAATATGTAGCACAACTTGATGATATTCATCACCTTGCGCAAGATAATGATAAACAAGTTGCTAGTCCTGCGAAAGCTCAAGCGCAACCAGCGCCAGCGGTTCGACAAACAGTTGAATCAGTTGACTATTATAGCCAAGTAAAAGATGATAAAGTAACTGAAGCGCCTAGCGTGCCAGCTGCAAATCAACAACAAGACTATTATGGTGATGCGCAAGCGAACCAATATCAAGATGAATACAACGACACTGAGTCAGAAGAAGAAAGCTCAGTTGATAAAATTAAAAAATTCTTCAAAGACTTTTTTGCCTAATATAATTACCAGGAGGATATAAGATGGATATGGAATTCGAATACGACAACATGGATATGAACAACGCTACCATTAAGGTGGTTGGTGTTGGTGGTGGTGGTAACAACGCAGTTAACCGTATGATTGAAGAAAACGTACGTGGCGTTGAATTTATCGTTGCTAATACAGATACCCAAGCCCTAAAAAACTCAAAAGCTGATGTTAAAATTCAACTTGGCCCTAAATCAACTCGCGGTTTAGGTGCAGGTGCACAACCAGAAGTTGGTGCGAAGGCTGCTGAAGAATCAGAAGATCAAATTCGTGAAGCTTTACAAGGTGCGGACTTAATCTTCATCACTGCTGGTATGGGTGGTGGTACCGGTACAGGTGCTGCACCAATCGTTGCCCGCATTGCAAAAGAAGAAATCGGTGCGTTAACTGTTGGTGTTGTGACTCGTCCATTCACTTTTGAAGGACCTAAACGTGGTCGCTCAGCTGCTCAAGGTATCGCTGAAATGAAACAACACGTTGATACTTTAGTAACAATCTCAAACAACCGTTTATTAGAAATCGTTGACAAAAAGACACCTATGCGTGAAGCATTTGGTGAAGCTGATAACGTATTACGTCAAGGTGTTCAAGGTATCTCAGACTTGATTACAGCTCCTGGTTACGTTAACTTGGACTTTGCTGATGTTCGTACAGTAATGGCTGACCAAGGTACAGCTTTAATGGGTATTGGTTCAGGTACTGGTGAAAACCGTACTGCTGAAGCAACTAAGAAAGCAATTTCTTCTCCATTATTAGAAGTATCTATCGATGGTGCAGAACAAATCCTATTGAACATCAAAGGTGGCGACGACTTGACTTTATTCGAAGCTCAAGACGCTGCTGATATCGTAGCTGCTGCTTCTTCATCAGAAGTAAACATCATCTTCGGTACAACAATTGACGAATCATTAGAAGATGAAGTAATCGTTACTGTTATCGCAACAGGTATCGATACTGAAAAACGTCGCGATGAAAAACGTGCAAAACGCAATGGAGGCCATTCAGCTTTCCAACAAACTAGCACAGATCGTGACTTCGCTAACCAACCAGAAAACTTTAAAGAAAAACAAGTACCAGAACGACGTCAAGAAGAAACACGTGACGTGTTCAACGACTTCGACAACAGCCGTTACGAAGATACAAACCGTTCTTCTCGTAGCCGTTTCGAAGACACTACACCTAACAATGACTTCTTATCAAATGCATCAGATGATGATGAATTAGATACACCACCTTTCTTCAGAAAGCGTCGTCGTTAATATGACCATAAGCGATAATTTGCAGTCTATTGAATGCAATATTGTGAATGCACAAAAAGCATCAGCGTTATCATCAAATGATGTGACGCTGATTTGTGTTTCTAAGTATCATTCAGTAGATGAAGCCATGGCAGTCTATGATGCAGGTGTTAGAAACTTTGCAGAAAATCGTCCCGAAGGCTTATTTGAAAAAATGCCAGCAATGCCTGATGATATTGAATGGCATCTGATTGGTACACTTCAAACCCGAAAAGTAAAAGATGTAATCAATCAAGTTGCATACTTTCATGCTTTAGATCGGTTGAAACTAGCGAAAGAAATCAATAAACGCGCGGACCATGTCATTAAATGTTTTGTGCAAGTCAATGTGTCAGGTGAAGAAGCAAAACACGGGATCGCACCAGAAGAATTAAATGCCTTTGTGGATGCAATCGCAGCATACGATAAAATTGAAATTGTCGGCTTAATGACGATGGCACCAATTGATGCCGATGAAACTGCATTACACACATACTTTGGACAATTACGTTTATTACGTGACCAAGTGCAAGCGATGGCAAAACCATATGCACCATGCCAACACTTAAGTATGGGTATGTCAGGTGACTATGCAATTGCTATTGAGGAAGGTGCAGATTTCGTCCGCATTGGTTCAGCATTTTTTAAGACAGACGCAGAATAAACGGAGGAACCTAGCATGGCCATGAAAGACTTTTTTTCCAATATATTTGGAAATGATGACGAAAACTACGATGATGAATATGAAGCGTTCGAAGAAAATGATGGCGTAGAAGATCAAGCTAGCTATTCACAAGAACCAACTTACACAGCACCAATCGTAGAAAAACAAGTAAATACACAACAAGCAACGAAGGAGCAAAATAAAGTAATGGCAAACGATGCGAACCGTAACAACGTGGTGAATTTGAATGAAACACGCAAAAATTCAGCAACTGTTGAGGTATTTAAACCACGTATCTTTGCAGAAGCAGAACGAATTAGCCAATCTTTACTAGCAGGTAAATCTGTAGTCTTAAACTTGGCGCAAATGTCTGACGATGACGCGCGTCGTTTTGTTGACTATATGACTGGCGTTGTCTATGCCATCAATGGTGATTTGCAACGTGTCGCAAGCGATGTGTTCATCGCTGTACCAGAAACAGTGCATATCGAAGGCTTGTACGAGGAATATACCAATAATCATGGTAGCAAGGCCTCAAGAGAACGTAACAATATCTGGGAAAGAGAAGGTGAATAACGTGAATAGTCTAGTAAATATTTTACAAGATTTGATTTATGTCTACACACTAGTCCTAGTCGTGTATGCCTTACTATCTTGGTTCCCAGGTGCGCGTGACTCACGATTTGGTCAACTAATCGAACGTCTAGCATACCCATACCTATCATTCTTTGACAATTTAATTCCATCAATCGGTGGCGTTTCATTCTCAGTCTTGATTGGCGTAGTGGTCTTACAACTTGCCTCAAATGGTTTAAACATCTTACGCTTCTAATAAGGAAAGAGGCTGGGACAAATGGCCTCTAAAAAGGCGTACACAATTCTTAATAAAAGTTGTGTACGCCTTTTACTTTAAAAAAATTCTTATAAATTTTGATTGAAATATATCATGGGGACAGGTATTAAAGGATTGAAAGTGTCGTTCCTTAGACGTGAAAGTGGATGAAATCGAGACCTTGGCTTGATTTCAAATTGAAAGACCTTGGCTTTCAATGGTCCCACGGCTCACAAGGGACGTACACTATAAGGACGAAAAGTCTATGATTTTAATTTTATCCCAGCCTCTTTTTGTTTGGCTCTTCGACTTTTAATGTGGATAGCTTCACTTAAGTAAGAAACTTGAATTCATTTTATATGGATTTTGGGTTTTCTTTTTTTATTTTATTTTTATTTTTAAATTGTAGATT
>NZ_NEEY01000040.1 GCF_002252085.1 Aerococcus sp. 1KP-2016 | reverse complement strand
TTTTGTATGAAAACACAAAATGACATATGAATTTGATGAGGATTGGTGCATATTTTTGCGAGATTGTTTATATCCGATTTTAAATAGATGAAAACTGGAAATTAGAACTGCTTTTGAGTATATTGATGAGAAAAAATGAAAACCAAAACACCCTGAACTTTCCCCCTTCTAAAAATAACGATGTATATGTACAATTATAAACAAGATTGGTTTGCCACCCCCTTTCACTTAAAGAAAAAACCCTAGCAGGACATTATACAATCCTGCTAGGGTTTATTTCATTTATTTGTACGGTTTTGAATCGTGCGCTTTTAAAACCTGCTCCAAGAGGCAGATTTGACTGCGTTTCAGAAAAATCCTTAAATCCCAAAGTACGGGCTTTAAGTTCATTTTCTTCCAACGGTTCAAATCTAAGCGCCTCTTGTCGCACTCTTCGGAAACCTGCTCCAAGAACCAACCCTCTGCCCACTTCAGATTAGCTGGCGATGACTACCGTCATCACGGGCGCAAATCTTCCACTGGTTGAGGGCTGATCGGTTTTTGTCGCACTCTTATTATTATGCTACTTCGATTTGTGCATCCGGGTTATTGAATACTTCTTCGTCTAGCGTACCTAAACGTTTAGAAGTTACCACACCAGCTAGAATAGAGTCGTTTACATTTAAGGCTGTACGTCCCATGTCTACGATTGGTTCGATAGAAACCATTAAACCAATGATTTCAACTGGTAAACCTAATGTACCGAAGACGATTAATGATGCGAATGTTGCACCACCACCAACACCGGCCACACCGAATGATGAAATAACAACAGTGCCAATGATTGTTAACCAAACCATTGGATCAGATAAGTCTAACCCTACTGTTGGTGCAACGATGGCAACCAACATTGTTGGGTAGATACCTGCACAACCATTTTGACCAATAGATAAACCAAATGTTGCAGCAAAGTTAGCTGTAGCATCGTCAACACCTAATGATTCCGTTTGTGTTTCGATATTTAATGGTAAGGCACCACCACTTGAACGAGAAGTGAAGGCAAAGCTCAATACATTACTTGCTTTCTTGAAGTAGTTGATTGGACTGATCTTGAAACCTGCCAAAATAATTGCATGGATAGCAAACATGATGATGATTGCTACATAAGCTGCAACCACAAATGTTGCCATGTTGATTAAGGCTTGGAAACTAGATGATGCTAATGCTTTTACCATCAATGCGAAGATACCATAAGGTGCCATACGCAATACTAACGTTACGATTCTTGAAACGATGACGTCTAAAGTATCGATCATTTTTTTGAAGTAGCTTGCTTCTTCTGGGTGTTTCTTCGCAATACCTAGGTAGGCAACACCTACAAAGGCTGAGAAGATCACTACGGCCAAGTTAGAAGATTGGCGTAACCCGGCTAAGTCTTCAAAAATGTTTGTTGGAACAAATGATAAGATTTGTTGCGGTAATGTTGTATCCGCAATTTCAGCTTGGCGTTCTTGGATATATGCGATACGCGCTGTTTCAGCTGCGCCTTGTGTAAATTGGGCACCATCTAAATTGAATAATAAAGCAATTGCTAAACCTACGAATGATGCGATAGCTACGGTAATAATTAAGATAGATAGGACACTAGCCCCAATTTTACCTAAATTATTTCCACCCTCTACACGAGTAAAGGCACGAACTAATGATACGAAGATCAAAGGTACTACTAACATTTGCAAGAAGCTTACATAACCGTTCCCTACAATGTTGACCCAATCTAAAATTGTTGTCGTTGTACTTGAATCTGAGCCGAATAATAATTGAATAGCAATACCAAATACAATACCAATACCTAAACCAATGAATACACGGTTAGCATATTTCACGTGTTGGCGAGCTAAACGGTTCAAGAATAAAAGTACAAGCACAAATACGACAAGTGTTAATACGACTGCCATTTCTTTTCCCCCAATATAAAAATATAATTTATGCTGGTTCATCACCAGCAACACCGATTACATCAGTAATTGGTCAGCTAATATTTCAATGAAATGCTCGGCTTCAGCACTTAGTTTACGGTATTTATTTTGAATATAAATCATATGGTTGGCCTCAGCATCAACGATAGGGATGGTACGCATCATATCGCGGAAGGGTGAAGTCAAAATACCCGTACCAACTAAGATAGCTTCCGTTTTGACAAGAACATTGATAGAAGTTGCCCGGTCACTAACGTAAACGGTTGCTTGTGTAGACTCTTCAGCCAAGTCAAGGGCTTCTTCAGTTAGTTGGGCTGAAGAACCTTGTGCTTGCTCGAAAGTAACAGATGGGTATGCTAACAAGTCGGCTTGCGTAACAGTTTCCCGGTCTGCTAAGGGGTGGTTAATACCAACGAAAACGTGCGGCTGGAACGTACCCATTTCTGTGTATTGCAACTCATTGTGGTTTAAGTATTGTTTGATTACCTTTTGATTGTAGGCATTCATATACAAAATACCGATTTCTGAGTAGGCATTTTTCACATTTTCCATTACATGCGTTGTTGAAGTTTCCAACAAGCGGTAATGGTGGGTATGTTCTTCATCCGTTGCTAATAAAATCGCAAAGGCTTCAGAAACAAAATCATAATGCTGACTAGAAATAGAAAATAATTTCTTTTGGTTAGCATCTAAATAGCGATTTTCCATGACAGAAACTTGTGACAGCACATCACGGGCGTAAGAAAGGAATTCGCTTCCTTCTTCAGTAATAAAAATCCCCCGTTTTGTACGTTCAAAAATTTGAATGTCATACTCTTCTTCAAGCTCACGAATGGCCGTTGATAAACTTGATTGTGCCATGAAGAGTCGTCTAGCAGCCTCACGGAATGACCCACTATCTGCAACAACAACCGCATACTTTAATTTTTGAAAATTCATGGCGTTCTCATCCTCCCCTTTTAACGACTACACTCACATTTTTAAATGTTACACTAGTCTATCTATTTTTACATTAAATCTGCTCACAAATGCACAAATTATACTTGAAAAGCTTGATTGATATCCGCCACAAGATCTTCGCTATTCTCAATCCCTGTAGAAATACGTAAAATCTTGTTAGTTAGACCATATTTGGCCCGCAATTCAGTCGGAATATCCGCATGCGTTTGCGTCTCTGGATAGGTAATTAAACTCTCAACTCCACCCAAACTTTCTGCAAAGGTAAAAATATGCAACTTGTTCAAAGCATCTTTAATGATTGATTCATCCTTCACCGCAAAGGTCACCATACCTCCACGTCCAGCATAATACACTTTTTCAACTGCATCGTGTGCTTCTAGCGCTGCAACCAATGCCTTGGCGTTCTTTTCATGTTGTTGTAAACGAACAGCCAGTGTTTTCAACCCACGGATAATTAACCAACAGGCAAACGGATCTAACGTAGCACCTGTTGTATTTAATTGGAATGTTAATTTTGTATTGATAGCTTGGCCTTTGCTGACCACTAACCCACCTAACACATCATTATGACCACCGATATATTTGGTCGCAGAATGTAGGACGACGTCTGCCCCATCTTCTAAAGGTCGTTGGATAACTGGCGTATAGAACGTGTTGTCAACTACTACAATTGCGCCCACGGCATGTGCTTTTTCCGAGATTGCTTGAATATCAAATTCTACCATCATTGGGTTTGTTGGGGTTTCAATGAAGACTAATTGTGCACCCTTTTCAATTTCAGCGTATAACTCAGCTTCATTTAAACAGTAAGTAAAGTTGTAGAAGCCTTTTTCTTCTAAATGATGGAAATAACGGTATGATCCACCGTATAAATCTTGTAAGGTCACAACACGGTCACCAGAATCTAATAAACCTTCAATAACTAATTGGATGGCAGCCATACCAGAAGATGTCGCAAAACCTTGTTCGCCGTTTTCCAAAGCAGCAATTGCTTGTTGTAAAACGTCACGAGTTGGGTTAGCTGTCCGCGTATAGTCATAACCAGTAGATTGGCCTAAACCAGGATGTTTGTATGCAGTTGAGAAATATAGCGGTGTGTTAATTGCGCCATAAGATTTGTCGCTACGGTTACCAATTTGTGCCAATACCGTTTCAATATGTTTATCCGTCATGATTATTACCATCCTTTTCGAAATTATGCAAAACCGTAATTATCGCTTTTGCCAATCATACCACTCATTTCTTCGTTCTTATTTTCGAATATATGAACGATAGTGTTAGGTACAGACGAACACGTGAGTAGCCGTAGGGCATAGTATGGCATTTATCAACCAAAAATGACTGAGAAATATTCATTTCCCAGCCATTTTTGGTATATTATTTTTCGTAAAAGATGATTGTTGCCGTTAATTATTTAAAAGCTACGTATACTGTTACGCCATTAGCGTCTTTTGCAGTTACCAAGTTTTCTTCTTCGGCAACGACACGATTATTTGCTTTTAATTTCGCAACGATTTCCTTGTATAAATCTTCGTTGTGGTAAGTTAAAGTATAAGCCGCTAAACCAGTTTGGTCGTCAGCGTAAGGTACCATTCTTTCTGAACCCCAAGTGTTAATCGCTACATGGTGATGGTAGTTAGAATATGACGTGAAGTGAACGTTACCAGGGAAGCCCATTTGTTCTACTAATTGTAATTCATCACGTAAGAAACCAAAGAATTCTTCTACTTTATCAGATGATAAATGTAAGTGACCGATGATTGTTCCATTAGGGAAGAATTTTTTAGGTTCGTCAGATGAACGGCTAGCTAGTACCCCTTCAGCATCCATAGCTTCTGTAACCCCAACAACACCGCCATTAGCGTCATGTGTCCAGCCAGCTGAATCACGGTCTGCGTAAATTTCGATACCATTGTCTTCTGGATCTTGTAAGTATAAAGCTTCTGAATAAGCATGGTCAGATGCACCAGAAAGTGGTGTTCTATTTAAAAGCATACGGTATAAAACATCACCTAGGGCTGCACGACTTGGTAATAACCATGCAGTATGGTATAAACCATTCTTAGGCCCCGTGATTAGTTTGTAATCTTTAGACCCATCTAAGATTAAAAGTGGTGTTTCTTCACCTTTCATACCTAATTCAACAATACCTGGCACTTCTTCATCTTTTAAGATGTGTAGACCAATTGCTTCATTATAGTAGCGTTTCATTTTGTTTAAGTCTTTGACACGGTAAGTAACCGTTGAAATTGTTACGTCATTAAAAAATTGTTTTTCCATTATTTTACCCCTTAATTAAGTTTCGTATGTTTATATCTATATTTATTGTATGGTTTACGTATTTGTTAAATCGCTTACTTTTTGTAAGTTCATAGATAGTATACCCTATTTTACATGTTTGGTAAATACTTCTTGCTCATAATTTATTCTTCTTAATGTTTTTGGTTAACCAAAATATTTTTGTGAAACTTTGCTAAATTTAATGAAATGCTTTGCCAAATGATTTATAATAAGAATGAACAATTAGAAAAAAGGAGTGACTCAAAAATGTTAGATTGGTTTGCAAATGCCAACCCCGTTTTACAAGCCACGCTGGCCGGCGTGTTCACTTGGCTCATGACGACTCTTGG
This sequence comes from Aerococcus sp. 1KP-2016, assembly GCF_002252085.1. Classification (GTDB taxonomy): domain Bacteria; phylum Bacillota; class Bacilli; order Lactobacillales; family Aerococcaceae; genus Aerococcus. Next base: position 9,791 of record NZ_NEEY01000040.1, on the reverse strand, counting down.
CTCAGCATTAGTATTTTTCTTCAATGATATTAACCGTAGAGTCCTTGATATAATGAATGGTTTTGCCGCTGGTGTTATGATTGCAGCAAGTTTCTGGTCCCTATTAGCCCCCTCAATCGAAGCGTCCGTGGATGCCGGTTGGGGTAGAATGGCCTTCTTTCCTGCCTTAGTTGGTTTCCTTGTCGGTGGTTTATTCTTACGTGGTATTGACTACATTACCCCCCATTTACATATGGGTAAAAACAGGACTGATGCAGAAGGGCCAAAAACTAAATTACCTGCAACAACCCTATTATTCTTAGCCGTGACTATCCATAATATACCCGAGGTTTATCTGTTGGTGTCGGTTTCGGTGCCCAAGAATTAGGCCTATCCTCTTTAGTAAGTGCCATGGTGCTTACAATGGGTATCGGGCTACAAAACTTCCCAGAAGGTGCAGCCTTATCCATGCCCATCCGTGCTGAAGGTGCTAGCAAATGGCGTGCCTTCCAATTAGGACAAGCCTCTGCCTTAGTAGAAATTGTTGGTGCAGCAATTGGTGCGTTACTTGTTTCACAAGTTACCGTTATTTTACCATACGCCCTAGCCTTTGCTGCAGGTGCAATGATCTTCGTCTGTGTTGAACAATTGATTCCAGAATCTCAATCACATGGTAACTCAGATATCGCAACCATCGCCTTGTTAGTTGGTTTCGGTGTCATGATGACATTAGACGTTGCCCTAGGATAACAGCTTGTGACATAGTAATAGCATAGGAAAAGCGATTAGTAGCTAGATTTTAGCCCTAATCGCTTTTTTCATACACATTCCTTACTGCTTCGGTCATTTTTTCAAATATGAAAGCTCATACTTTACTAAACCGGTCATTTTTTCAAATATGAAAGCTCATACTTTACTGTGACCACCAATTTTTCAAATATGAAAGCTCATATTTAACTAAGTCCACCGCTTTTCAAGTACGAAAGCTCATTTTTTACTAAACCCGCCAATTTTTCAAATATGAAAACTCATTCTTTACAAAATCCACCAACTTTTCAAATACGAAAACTCATTCTTTACTACTCCCCCCTATTTGCTAAATCATGAACATGCCTACCGTGATGTTGCATCCCAAATTCCACCAAAAAGATAAAAAAGGATGAAATGAACGCATCCGGCGTCATTTCACCCCCCTCTTATCAATTAAATATTAAAATTTCACGCCCGCATCTTTCATTGCTTCTTGAATGTAGGCAGCTGATTCATGCAACTTAGCTTCTTCCCATTCATTCAAAGCGACTGGAATTCGTTTTTCCACACCATTGATACCAATTACGCATGGCATAGATAGCGCAACATTTCCGTCGTAACCATATTCGCCACGTAAGGTCGTTGAAGCTGGATAGATTGAACGTTCATCTAAGACGACTGCCTTAGCCATTGTAACTGCAGATATTGCAACACCAGCGTTCGTCCAACCTTTCCCGTTGAAAACATCATAGGCCGCTGTTACAACATTGGCTTTAATATCTTCCGGGCTAGATAAATCAACTTTTGGATCACGGTCTAAGTAAGTGTCAAGATCAGCATATGGCACACCTTGAATATTTAAGTGACTTAAACTGGGAAAGCAGTCGCACCGTGTTCACCCATCATGTAGCCCACAACAGATTTAGGGTCAACGTTATAGGCATTGGCGAACACATTACGTAAACGAGCAGAATCGAGCATCGTACCCGTACCGAAAATTTTACCAGCTGGATAGTAGAATTCATTTTCTGCGATGTAAAGAATCGTATCTAATGGATTCGTGATCACAATGATAATTGCTTCACGCGTATGTGCTGTGATATTCCCCATTACGTCACGAATGGTTTGACTCGTAATCTTTGCAAGACTTGCACGGTCTGGCTCAGCAGTTGGATTATCTGGATCAGGGATAATTGAATTTCCAGCTGCGATGATGATCACATCTGCATCATCAGTTTGTTCATAACCACCGTGTGTAACTTTAATGTTATTCATGTAGGTTAAAGCGCGGCCTTGTTCTTGGTCTAAAGCCTCACCACGAGCCACATTTTCCTTGATATCAATCACACCAATTTCACCAAACACGCCAGCTTTCATCGCATCTGCTAATACGTATGAACCTACGTGGCCTACACCGACAACGACAAGTTATTTGTTTTCATAATAGCCTCCATTTTTCTCATGTATTTTTAATTAATTATAACCCAATTTCGCTAAAAATACAGAAAAATCCGAGATGGCATTCAATTCACCCCGGAAAAGCACATCTATACTTATTTCACTACTAACACATGGGCCTTCACATTACGTACGACATATTCAGAAACAGAACCCATCATAGCCCGTTCAATCGCACCTTTACCAGTCGCACCAACGACTACTAAGTCAGCCTTATTGGTATCAGCAAATTCAACAATACCATATCGTGCATCACCCTTAATCACTTCTAGGGTCACATGGGTAAAGCCAAGTTCTTCCGCCTCTTTTTGGTAAGAATCAAGGATTTCCAGCGCATCAACACGCGTTTCTTCATACAACTTGATTGATGCATCCGGATTTGCAAATCTAACAAAATCATCTAAGACATGTAAGACGATTAACTCTGCATCATTTCGTTTCGCAATCGCAACTGCTTCGCGGAATGCACGATAAGATGCGTCAGATCCATCAACCGGTAATACTATTTTCTTGTAGTCTGTGACTGTCATCATAAACCCTCCTCTTTCTTTGGGTATTAAAACTTACGCACACAATTATTTAATCACTAGCACAGGGATTTGAGATAAACGAACGGTGTATTCGGCAACAGAGCCAACAAGCGCACGAGAAACCGCACCCTTACCTGTTGCACCGATTACCACTAATTGGTAATCCCCTTCATTAGCAATCTTAGCAATTTCCCTTCTAGGGTTACCAAAAGTAGTGAAAGTACGAATATCAGTGAACTTTCTATTCTTGCCATACTCAACGTATTTTTCCAGACTTTCTAAGGTACGCAACTTCATCTTTTCCTTATCAGATTCAGAAATTCGAATATCACCAAACACATAATCATCAGTTACAACGGATAGCACATCTACCTTCGCACCAGCTTTTCTCGCAATTTCGACTGCATTTCGAAACGCCTCTTTACTATGCTCAGAATCATCAACCGGTACTAAAATTTGTTTAATGTCTTCTAACATCTCTCGTTCCCTCCCTTGCTCCTTTGTTCACTATTATTATACCACTATATTGAAATCGCTTACGCAAATTACCCTTTTATTTTGTAAATAATTTATATGATAAAAAAACGACACCCAATCGATGTCGTTTTGTCTTTTATATCAAAAATCCCTCTTACAGTGTTTGCAAATCAGTAAACACTAAATCTTCCGCAGTCAGGTCTTTCAAGAAGGCTACAGTTAAATCAACCGTATCTTGGAAATCTTGGTAAGCAGAAATCAAGTAATGTGTATGCGCGTAGCGTGTTGGCATACCCAATGTTGCAACGGGCACCCCGTTATGGGCAGTGTGGATTGAACCCGCATTGGTACCACCACCATCACGAACAGCCTTTTGAATATGGATGCCGGCTTTTTCACCTGCAGCCACAATCATAGCATTGAAATGATCGCTCGCAATGTAGGTAGAATCACGGTACCGCAATTGAGGACCTTGTTTGACACGTCCTTGACCTAATGTCGTTGATTTAGCATAATCGTCCGACGGCGTACCCTCAAAAACAATAGCAGCTTGAGGATTCACACGGCTGCTTGTTACTTTCGCACCACGCAACCCAACCTCTTCTTGTGTGGCAAAGGCACCAACCAAGTTAAACGGCAAAGCCTTGACCGCATCCGGCCCCAATTCATTGAAAACAGCCAGCGTTGCCGCCACACCAAGACGGTTATCAAAAGCTTTACCAATCATCATCCCGTTACGTTCATTCACTTGGAACTTCGTCGCAGGCACCACTGGTTGACCCACTTCAATGCCAAAATCATTGATGACTTCATCACGGCTCGTAGCTCCAATATCCAACTTCAAATCTTCCAAAGCAATCGGTTTTTGGCGTTCAGCAGCCGACATGAAATGAATTGGTTTACTCGTCGCAATCGCTGGTACATAAGAATGATCCTTAGTCCGCACCATAAAAGCCTGAGATTGCGCAGAAGCAGCCGTCCAGCCACCCAAAGCTTGCATCAATAACAAACCATTCTCATCAATCGCTTGCACCATAAAACCCACTTCATCCATATGCGAATCCAGCATAATCGTCGGTTTATTCGGATCCAAGTCCGCAAAATTCAAATACAAATTCTTCATTGCGTCCTCTTGTAGCGTGAAATCACCTTTGTTAGCCTTCACCACCGCAACCACATCATCCTCAAAGCCCGGCGCACCGTAAGCATTGGACAAATCTTCTAATAATTGAATATATTTCATTCTCGCACCTCTTCCATCCTCTAGATGTATTCATTTTAGCGAATTTATTGGCAAAAAGAAAGACATCCCAATCAGGACACCCATCTCACTCCTGCACTCACCCATACAAAAAAAGAGGCTAGGATCTCCCTAACCTCTGCGAAACTACTTATTTATCGGCATTAATGAAATCGTACTTCTCAGGTTCTTCGTTAAATTTACGCACAACATATGGGCATAATGCCTTAATTTGAATGTCTTTTTCATCCGCGAATTCAACTAAACGTGTTAACAATTTTTCCGCAACGCCTTCGCCACGTAATACCGGATCAACCCACGTATGTGTTGCTACGATGATATCTTCCGCTGTTTGTTGGTATTCAATCTCAGCAATACGTTTATCACCTGTCTCATCGAAAATTGCAAAACCGTGGTCTACTTCTTTAATTTCTAAATCCATAATAGTCCCCCTAAGTATGTTTTATATATTAAAGTATCTTTAAATAAAATTATATCAAATTCCTTACAATTTCTCGCCTCATAAGCCTTTGTTTGACTAAAAATTGAACCGGTCGGTATAATGGACATGACAATTAGTAAATACCGCCAAAACACAGAGGAGTGACCAAAATGGGCCTATTTTCAGGATTATTCGGCAATGCATCGGAAGCAGACAAAGAAAAGGTAGCAGCAACCCTAGAAAAAGTATTGATTCCAGGCGAGCAAATTGAACTATCCTATAATATTTTACGAGACTTGGTTGTTTTTACATCATATCGCTTAATTTTAATGGACAAACAAGGCGTAACCGGCAAAAAGCGTGATTTCATGAGTATCCCTTACAAATCAATTTCTCGTTTCTCGGTCGAATCAACTGGTAACTTCGATATCGATGCTGAAGTAAAAATCTTCCTATCAGGCAATGAATATCCAACAATTTCCCTACAATTCAAAGGTGGTGACGTTGTATTTGATGTTCAACGTGCCCTTGCTGCGGCCGTATTATTGTAAGAAAGCTTAAATAAAAACCACAAGGTGTTCCAAGCGTTGCTACCAAACTAGCGGCTTTTAGGCTTGAAACAGTACCTTGTGGTTATTTTTATGGGTAGTTTTATGTAAAACCAGCTATTAACGGCTAGCACCGAGATACCTGTGGATCACCTCCTTAAGGTGGAACAACCTTTGAATGCATCATCCGATTAACAAAGGCAACATGCGTCTTATGTTGTTTATTAGAGATTATACATTTTTTCATTTTATATCTCCTCCTAAGGGTGAAAATCCATAAAAAAATAGCGTCAGACACTAAGGCCTAACGCTATGGTTTTCATGATATTTTTCAATGTTGTCGTTGCAAAAAGTGCAGGCGCAAACACACAAAGGCCTAGTAAATCATTCAATACCTGTGTTGACAGCATATTCCAAGATTTAAACAAGTGATTCATCAATTCATCCCTCACAACTAATGGCAAAGCGTTGAAAATCATCGGCTGTTTGTTGGCTACAATTTTTACACCCTTATCATAGCATGCACGAAATTCCTTTGTCGAATTTTTACGCTGGCAAGTTTCTCCAAAATTTAAGCTACTTAAGCAAATCATAATATTTATAAAACAATTTCATCACAACTTTTGTCAAAACCTTCATGCTTTCTTCAAACGTATCCCCTATTATATAAGCATACCCAATAAAGGATGAGGCGCGGGCGTTTAGACATGTCTGACCAAGCACCTCAACCAAACAAACTTTTCTTCTAAAATCTTTCTCCTCCCAAATGAAAGATAAATACAAAAAACGAGTCGACCTCCCATCGACTCGTTTTTTTCATTGCTAATGCGTTTTGCCACCTATAACCTTTAAATCTTCCTTACCATCAAAATCCACGATAGCAGCAAGTGCCGCTTCGATACCACGAACGATATCATCCAATGCCATTGACGGCGTATTTGGCCGATTCGTCACTTGTTCAGGCAAGAAAGGAATATGCATAAATCCTGCTTTAATTCCTGGATAATCATGATGCGTCATGTATAGCGAATGATACATGATATGGTTGCATACAAAAGTACCCGCTGTGTTTGATACCTCTGCTGGCACGTTCGCCTCTTTCATATAGGTTACCATTGCCTTAATTGGTAACTGACTGAAATAAGCTGATTCTCCATCCTCTTTAATCGGTTCGTCAATCGGTTGTTGTCCATCATTATCTGAAATACGAGCATCATCCTCATTGATTGCCACGCGTTCAGGAGTTAAGGCGAAACGCCCACCTGCTTGCCCAATATTTAATACATAGTCAGGATGGTGTTGCTCAATCGCTGCTTTCTCCACTTCTGCACTCTTATTAAAAATTGTTGGTATTTCCAATTTGATGATTTCCGCACCATGGATCTCATCAGGCAGACGCTTCACAGCCTCTATCGATGGATTAATAATATCATCACCGAACGGATCAAAACCTGTTACTAAAATTTTCATTTAAATACCTCCTAAAATGCCCAAATATACATTAATACAATATGTACAATGATTAGTACAAGCGCGATTGGTGCTTGTTGACGAATCACACCATACTCATCTTTCATTTCTAGTAATGCTACAGGTAAGGCGTTAAAGTTCCCCGCCATTGGTGTTAATAATGTTCCACAGTAACCCGCAGTCATGGCCAAAGCCCCTGCGATTGCTGGATTCGCACCTTGCATAATCACAAATGGAATACCAATTCCAGCTGTGATTACAGTAAATGCCGCAAATGCATTCCCCATGATCATGGTAAAGACTACCATTGCGATGACATACATTGTAGCCCCAATAAAGTGACTACCTTCAGGCACTAAATTACCAAAAATCGAAGTAACAATGTCACCCACACCTGCATTCACAAAAATGACCCCTAATGCTGCAAGTAACTGTGGTAAGATTGCGGTTGCCCCTACCTGTTGCACATTACGATTAGACTCAAATAATACTTCTTGAATCGGTGCCCTAAACAATATGATGGCTACAATCAAGGCTACAATCGCACCAATACCGATCGCAGAAGCACCAGATAAAGGTACAAATTGTGCCAATACTAAAGCAGTTAAAGCCATCACGATAACAGGAATAAAAATTTTATTACCAAAACGGTTGGCTCCAGCTTCAGCCTTCGCTTCATCCTGTTCAAAATGACCGGTAGCAAATTGTTTGAACAAAGTAATTAATGCCAAAAGGAACACTAACATACCCGCTACAATCGCAGGTAACCATTTACCAAATGCAAATAATATAGCTAAGTCCAACCAAAAGGTAGCCGTTCCAATTCTTTTTTCTTGATTAGATTGAATTACCTTTACGGCAGTATAGGCAAACTGGAGGCCAATAATAATATAGAAAATCTCTAATACGGTTGCAAAAAATTGTTCCATCTTATTTACCTCCTTTTTGGTATTTGTGATTCAATCTTTTATCAAAACTATAATTATAAATTGCTGTAATCACAAATGTAATGATTGCTACTGGAATAGACGCACGTGCTACTTCTACAGCCAACACTTCATAACCTAAAGACTCAAGTGTTCCCGAAATGAGTAACGTTCCAGCACTGGCCACAAAAGTATTTTGTGCGTAAAAGTTCCCAATATTTTCCACAGATGCTGACTGAGCTTTAATCTTCTCCTTCGATGCATCATCGATTTCACCATTCTTCGCAATTGCAGCAGCTTCAGCCATCGGTTGCACCAATGGACGAACAAATTGTGGATGGCCACCAATACGAATAGATAGGAAACCTGCTAATTCACGTAAGAAAAGATACAGTGTTAAGAAAGAACCTGTTGTCATTCCCTTCATCTTATTAATTAGACGAACAGCTTGATGTTTCAACCCATACGTTTCCGCCAAGCCAATCATCGGTAACGTCAAAATAAAAATAGTGACTAGTCTATTTTTGACAAAACCTTCACCTAACATCACTAAAAATTCAGAAATCGAGATTCCTGAAACTAATGCTGTAACCAACCCTGCTAAGACAACAACTGCGATTGTGTCTAGCTTCATTGCAAAACCAACAATAATAATTAAAATACCAATCAGTGGTAAGTATGACATTTCATCACTTCCTTTTCTTTTGATATAACTATTTTATTATACTTTCTGCAATGAACATAGGCTTTTTTCCATAAAACGCTTATTTTTAATATGAATTTCAAATAAGAGGCTGGGACAAAAGGCCTCTAAAAAGGCGTACACAATTCTTAATAAGAGTTGTGTACGCCTTTTACTTTGAAAAAAATTTTATAAATTTTGATTGAAATATATCATTGGAACAGGTTAAAGGACTGAAAGTGTAGTTCCTTAGCCGTGGAAGAGGATGAAATCGAGACCTTGGCTCGATTTCAAACTGAAAGACCTTGGCTTTCAATGGTCCCACGGCTCACAAGGAACGTACACTGTAAGGACGAAAAATCTATGATTTTAATCTTTTGTCCCAGCCTCTTCATTATATTTATGTATATTATTTTAAAGATTTCACCATAAACACATCCATAGTCGTATGATCACCTTCAAACAAAGGTTTTTCAATGCGTTCAAATCCAAATTTTTCATATAAATAAATTGCTGCTTCCAACGTATGGAAAGTTTCTAAATACAAATAATCATAGCCAAAATCTTGTGCATAGAAAATTACCTGATTCATAAATTCTTTACTCAAACCTAATCCTCGAGCATTGGCATTCAAATACAATTTCTGTACTTCAGCTACTTTACCTAGCGTATTCTCAGGGAAATCTATTGGTGCAATACCAATACCTCCTGAGAGTCCAATATCGCTCGTTACAACCCAATACTGACCACCATCTATACCTGTATAGTAATCATATAAAAAGTCCAATTGTGGGTCAAAATATGCCGTTCCTGGCTGGTCTAAATGATTCTCCGCTAATACATCACGAATGATCTTTCCTATAACAAGGTTATCTTCTTTTGTAATTGGTCGAATATAAAACATTAAACTCTTCCCCTCATTTACATTTCTTCTAGTATAAGCTAGATTTTAAAGCAAAGACATCCTATAAAATGAAGACACAAAAAAACCAGCGGCTAACCGCTGGTTTTTACACTTGCATGGCGACGTCCTAGTCTCACAGGGGGAAACCCCCAACTACATTCGGCGCTAAGAAGCTTAACTTCTGTGTTCGAGATGGGAACAGGTGTGACCTTCTTGCCATCGTCACCACACAATATCTTCGTGTGTATATGAGCTTTGTTCGCTCAAAACTGAATCTGTAAGTCGTTAACCGTATTCCATCATACAATCTTAATATCCATTGGATAAGTCCTCGACCGATTAGTACTAGTCCGCTCCATACATCGCTGCACTTCCACTTCTAGCC